>MHUZ01000030.1 GCA_001823605.1 Candidatus Yonathbacteria bacterium RIFOXYD1_FULL_52_36 | reverse complement strand
AACGACAAAGCATTGCAAGCGGTGCAGATCATTCAGCAAAAGAGTCCTAAGACACTCGAAAAAGACCCGGCATTTGCCGCAACTATCCTCCGCACACGATAGCGTATGAGGCTTGAGGTGCGGTATACTTGATTCTATGGAAAGCATTTTTAACAGAACATTCTTTAAGTTTACGGCGGGGTTCGTGGGAATCCTGCTTCTGGGGTTCGCGGGCATCATTGTGGTGGGGTATATGGATCAGCAAACCAGGCAAGGAGGAGAGGCACGGGTTCCCGTGGTGGTTCCATCGCAGGAGCTCGACCCACCTTGACCAGAACGGTAAGGTGGGGTAATATCCACACAAAGCCGTAGAACACAGGCAGTGCCAAATACAAGGCACAGAGGTCCTGTGGAGGTCGAATCTCAGTACGCCTGAATTCAAAACTAGGTTCGTTGCGAGAGCCTGGAAAATGTGCGAATTCGCCCGAAGACGAGTTTTGTCGTAGCAGAGCTACCCAAAACGAGGATGAGGGATGAGCTCGCGCATTTTCACGGGTCGCAGCAGGACATAGCTTTTGTGATTCAAGGCGGTTGAGGGCTTCGAAACGGTGCAAGCCGTTTCTTTTTGTTTTTAAACCATAGGAAGTATGGCATTAACCAAAGCACAGAAAGGTAAGGTCATTGAGAGAGTTGACGAGGCTGTCAAAGGCGCTCAGTCGATGGTGTTCGTGAATTTTCACGGACTTACAGTCGCAGAGACCACAATGCTTCGCCGCAAGCTCCGTGCCGAAGGGACGGGGTACATGGTGGCAAAGAAGACGCTCGCCAAGCGCGCACTTGATGCCGCAAAGATCGGAGGCGAAATGCCGGATCTTCGCGGAGAAGTTGCGATCGCGTACGGCCCTGATCTCTTGGCTCCCGCACGAGGCGTCTATGAATTCCAGAAGGAGCACAAAGACCACGTCGAGATCCTTGGAGGAGTGTTTGAGGGAGCGTACATGGACCAGGTGGCGATGACCGCAATTGCGACCATTCCGCCACGTGAGGTACTCTACGCACAGTTCGTCAATGTCATCAATTCTCCGATCCAGCGCCTCGCGGTTGCGCTTGATCAGATCAGTCAGAAGAAATCCGCAGAGTAGTCATTACCCAATCGATATAAGCATTCATTATGTCTGAAGAAGCAACAACCCCAAACGAGGTGGTAGAAGTGCCGGCAAAGTTCAAGGCTATCGTGGATTCGATCGAATCAATGAGCGTTATTGACTTGAATGAGCTCGTGAAGCTCTTCGAGAAGAAGTTCGGCGTATCAGCTGCAGCAGTTGCCATGGCAGCTCCAGCAGGTGGCGCAGCAGGTGCTGCAGAGGAGAAGGATTCCTTTACGGTAGAGCTTTCAGCAGCAGGCGACCAGAAGATCGCGGTCATCAAGGTGATCAAGGAAGCTTTTGCTCTTGGCCTTAAGGAGGCAAAGGACCTCGTGGATGCTGCTCCGGCAGTACTCAAGGAGGGCGTAAAGAAGGCAGAAGCAGATGATCTCAAGAAAAAGATCGAGGAAGCAGGTGGCAAGGTAACGTTGAAGTAACAACCCGAACTTTTCGGTTCTGTTGCAAAACCCCGGCATTGCCGGGGTTTTGCGTTGCTGTAGTTGGGGCAGGACGAATACTGGACGTCGGACGTCCAGTATTCGTGCAAAGGGCTGTCTTTTTGGCAAAAAATCGTTATACTTATAGGTAATGGATTCAGTATCGATACTCTTTGGAGGAGCGCTTCGCGTAAAACTTATGCGCCTTTTTCTCATGAACCCGGAGGCGGTATTCTCGACCGCCGACATCGCTTCGCGTGCACGTGCTGAATCACGCGCCGTGCGAAAAGAATTACCGGCGCTTCTCAAGGCGGGGCTTATCGGCAAGGCGATGACCGTCGTGGAAACTCCTTCGCGCACTAAGGGAGGGAAGTCAAAGAAAACTCGCGTTCCGGGATTTCGGTTCGACCCGTCATTCAAAGAAGCGGCGCATCTTCGAAATCTACTTGCACCAACGAATGCTGTTCAGAGTGATGATGTGGTCAAACGGTTTCGCGACGCAGGAAAGCTTAAGCTCGTGGTTCTTGCGGGATTCTTTATTGGTGATGAAACTTCGCGCGCCGACCTGCTCGTAGTGGGGGATCAACTTAAATTGCCTATCCTCGAACGCTCGCTCAGGGTTCTCGAATCAGAGATCGGCAAAGAACTCTCCTATGCTTTTTTTGATACGAAGGATTTTTTGTACCGACTGGACGTCTCGGACAAATTCATACGTGACGTACTTGATTACCCTCACGAAAAGGCCCTGAACCGAATGGGAGAGGTCCTCTAGAGACCGCAGGCATCGCCCCAAAAGATATCCACAGGAATCCTTGAGATCAAAAGAAATAAAGGGTTTTTGGTGCTACACTATATATAGGCAAGATCAAAAAGTGCGAAGTATTGCGCCGAGGCGGTTGTCGACCGCGCGGAGCAATCGCACGGGATTTTTATTTCGTCTAGCGAGGAGCGCGTGGACGAGTACTCTCGTACACAGCGTCCGAGCGAAGATGAAATATAGGTTCAACACCTCGCAGCCTGTTTGTCTGTGCGATGCATGCAGATAGGCTGCGAGGAACCTTTATTAGAGGTAATTTATACGTTTTTATTATGGAAGGAGAGATCGTGTATTCGAACCCCGACATGCTTACAACATGGGGAACTGAGCTTACGAATTCGTTTAACAGTGTTGGTGGTGGCGTGCTCAATATCCTCCCTAAGGTTATTGTGGCGCTCGTGATCTTTATCGCGGGCTGGATCATCGGTGCAGTACTTGCACGCGTCATCGAGCAACTTTTCAAAGCGCTCAAGGTAGACAAAGCGCTCGATATGGCAGGCCTTGGAGACTTGGTTTCTAAAGCAGGGTACTCGCTTAATTCAGGTGCATTCATCGGAGCCCTGGTAAAGTGGTTCGTGATCGTTGCGTTCTTGATCGCGTCCCTTGACGTCATCGGCCTAAGTCAGGTCAATGACTTTTTGCAGGGAACCGTGGTGTTCTACTTGCCTAAGGTCATCGCCGCAGCACTCGTGCTGATCATCGGAGGCGTTCTTGCCGAAGTGGTCCAAAAGGGTGTTTCCGGATCGGTGCGCGCGGCAGGGGTGCGTTCCGCTGGATTCTTTGGTGGTGTTGCACGCTGGGCGGTTTGGGTGTTTGCGATCTTGATCGCACTCCAGCTCGTCGGCATTGTTGGCGCCTTTGCGCAGACGCTCTTTACGGGCTTTGTAGCAATGATCGCTATTGCAGGCGGTATCGCCTTTGGTATGGGTGGTCGCGATGCGGCTGCACGCTATATCGAGAAGCTTCGCGAGGAGATCTCGACCAACGGTCGATAATTCCCCCTAGGGGGCCTTATTTCGGCTAGTGAGGAGCGTTGTGTGCGAGTACGCTCGTACACAGCGTCCGAGCGAAGACGAAACACAGGTTCAACGCAGCGCAACCTTTATCAGGAAAGCGGTGTCAGGCAATTGCTTGACACCGCTTTTTCTATGAGTATACTTACCCGATACCTGATATGAGTAAAGAGAACCAACACCGCAAGCGGCGGGGGTAAAACCCCACAAGAGTTCTTAATTGCTCTTGCGCCCGCTTGCGAAAGCGGTCTTTTCTTTTTTTAGAGCAGGACATGATCGTTGACAATTTAATAAGAAAGAAGAGGTCTTGAATCAATGCAGGAAATGTATTTGTTCGAAACTAATGAATTGTGGTTTTTAGGTTTCCTAATAGGAGCCTAAGAGCGTACGGTGGATGCCTTGACTCTAAAAGACGATGAAGGACGCAGCTTGGCGGCGATATGCTTCGGGGAAGTGCCTAGCAACTTTTGATCCGAAGATTTCCGAATGGGGGAACCCCCTGCGGCAAAGCCGCAGGATCCTAACATTTCGTTAGGAGGTGTACCCGGGGAAGTGAAACATCTCAGTACCCGGAGGAAAAGAAAAAAATCCTTCGCTCATACTACGGATACGCACTAACGTGTGTCCCGTAGTGTGAGCGATGGACCATTCCCTGAATAGCGGCGAGCGAAAAGGGAGGAGCCCAAACCGCGCATCACACAGGGCGAGATACGAAAGGTTCGTATCGTGCGTTGTGTGATGCGCGGGGTTGTAAGACATACACGTCGCATTTATGCGAGAAAAGTTACAAAATGTGGTGTTAGCCGAAACTGCTGGGAAGCAGTGCCCTAGACGGTAAGAGCCCGGTAGGCGAAAACATCATATCTTTTTTGTGTGTGCTCTTGAGTACCTCAAGACACGAATAGCTTGGGGGAATCTGCCAGAACTAACTGGTAAGGCTAAATACTTTTAGAGATCGATAGTGAACTAGTACCGTGAGGGAAAGGTGAAAAGTAGCCCCGTGAGGGCAGTGAAATAGACCTGAAACCGTATGCTTACAAAGAGTGGGAGCCCTGTTTATCGGGGTGACCGCGTGCCTATTGAAGAATGAGCCAACGAGTTGCTGTGTACTGCAAGCTAAGTCCAAAAAGGATGGAGCTACAGGGAAACCGAGTGTGAATAGCGCGTTCGTAGTACACATCAGACCCGAAGCCAGGTGAGCTTACCATGAGCAGGGTGAATCCCGACGAAAGTCGTGAGGAGGCCCGAACCGGTTGACCGTTCAACATCATCGGATGACTTGTGGTAAGGAGTGAAAAGCTAATCGAACCTGGTAATAGCTGGTTCTCTCCGAAATAGCTTTAGGGTTAGCGTCGCAGTTACCTTTGGGGGGTAGAGCACTGGAAGGGTTCGACAGGGAGCAATCTCGCGAACCCTATCAAACTCCGAATACCCGAAGTCAATTCTGCGGCAGTTAGGCCATGGGGGCTAAGCTCCATCGGCCAAAAGGGAAACAGCCCAGATCTCCAGTTAAGGTCCCTAAATCTATGCTAAGTGCATCACAAGGAGGTGGAATTTCTTAGACAATGAGGAGGTTGGCTTAGAAGCAGCCATCCTTGAAAGAAAGCGTAACAGCTCACTCATCGAGAGATTCTGCGCCAAAGATAATCGGGGCTAAGCATAGTACCGAAACTGAGGGTGTGCACGTTCTTCGGAACGTGTATGCGGTAGGAGAGTATTCTTGTCTGCAGTGAAGGAGTGTCGTGAGGCCCTCTGGAGCGTCAAGAAGTAAGAATGTTGGCACAAGTAACCACAATGCGGGTGAAATCCCCGCACGCCGAAAGACTAAGGTTTCCTTGGCGATGTTGATCAGCCAAGGGTGAGTCGGCCCTAAGGTGATGGCGAAAGCCGTAACTGATGGACACATGGTTAATATTCCATGACTTCTGTTGTGTGCGATGGGATGACGAAGGTTAGTATGCAACGCGCATTATTGGATTTGCGTTCGTGCGGTAAGGACGGTGCTTAGGAAAATCCGGGCACCTGCTTTTAATGGCGTTTCCAAGCTGAGCGGAAATGGGGAGGTTCGCCTCCTTAGATGTTGCAAAGCAGCTTTCCAAGAAAAGTCTCTAAGCTTCAACTCAACAGAAACCGTACCGAAAACCGACACAGGTAGTCAGGTCGAGTAGACCAAGGCGAACGAGTGAGTGTCCCCCAAGGAACTCGGCAAAAAAGCAGCCGTAACTTCGGGATAAGGCTTTCCCGCCGCAAGGCGGGACGCAGCGAAAGATTCCCTGGCAACTGTTTACCAAAAACACAGCTCCCTGCGAACTCGCAAGAGGATGTATAGGGGGTGACGCCTGACCAATGCGAGAAGGTTAAATATCGGTGGTGTATGGTCTTCGGATTATATGCTGGCTGATATAAGCCCTCGTCAATGTCGGCCGTAACTATAACGGTCCTAAGGTTCTCGGTTCAACGCAAGTTGAGTCGAGAAGGACTGGGACTGTTGTAGGAAATTGGTAAGCAATAAATTATCGTCATACGTAGCTACCTACATCACCGTAATGTGATGTTAGTCCAAACATGGTTAACGAGAGACCAACACCATGCATCCTACTAACGAATGTTAGGGATGAAGAGAGAGTCCAACGTTGAGGAATAGTTGAGCGAAATTCCTTGTCTGGTAAGTTCAGACGTGCACGAATGGCGTAATGACTGGGGAACTGTCTCGGGGGACAGCTCGGTGAAAATACAGTACCGGTGAAGATGCCGGTTACCTGCAGTTAGACGAAAAGACCCCAGAAGCTTTACTATAGCTTGGTATTGAGTATGTTTGTTTACTGCGTAGCATAGGTGGGAGAGGTTGAAGCAGTGCTCTCGGGTGCTGTGGACTCGTCAGTGAAATACCACTCTGTGAATGGGCATGCTCTAATCTGTGCGGAAAAAACGCACGGTGACAGTATCTGGTGGGTAGTTTTGTTGGGGCGACATCCTCCTAAATTGTAACGGAGGAGTTTATTAAGGTTCCCTAGGCGCGAATGGAAACCGTGCCGATAGTGTAATGGCATAAGGGAGCTTGACTGCAAGAGGTACATCTCGAGCAGGTGCGAAAGCAGAACATAGTGAACCGACCACTCGCTTTAGATGCGGTGGAAGATTAACGGATAAAAGCTACTCTGGGGATAACAGGCTAGTTCCGCCCAAGAGTTCATATCGACGGCGGAGTTCGGCACCTCGATGTCGGCTCATCTTATCCTGGGGCTGGAGAAGGTCCCAAGGGTTTGGCTGTTCGCCAATTAAAAAGATACGCGAGCTGGGTTCAAACCGTTCAGGCTCTGAAATTATTTCGGATCCTGAACCCATTTGAACCCCGAGGAATCGACATATACACGGCGGCTTGCACCAGTAATGGTGCATGATAAGTTGACTTATATCGGAGAAACCCGACTGGCATTTTGCCAAGGGCAACTTCGAGGGAATTCACATTAGTGTGGAGCCCGTAGAGACTGAATGTTAACCATCCAATTCGTTGGATGAAGTCACAGTCCGATCCACGTAGTAATACGTGAAAGTAGATGCGTGAGACAGGTTGGTCTCCTATCTACTGCAGGCGTTGATTCTTGAGAAGAGTTGCTCCTAGTACGAGAGGACCGGAGTGAACTGACCTCTGGTGTATCGGCTGTCACGCCAGTGGCACTGCCGAGTAGCTATGTCGGGAATGGATAACCTCTGAAAGCATCTAAGAGGGAAGCCACCTTCAAGATTAGGAATCGTTGAGACCCCTAGGAGATGACTAGGTTGATAGGCACTAGGTGTACGCACAGCAATGTGTTTAGCCGAGGTGTACTAATCCGTCGAGTCTCCTATTAGGAAACGTGGGAATCACAGTTCAAAGGTGGAAAACATTTTCCTGCATTGATTTAAGATCTCTTCTTTCAAATTGTAAACGTTCAAACGGGGTGTAGCTCAATCAGAGCGCCGGTCATGGGGACCGGAGTGTGGCAGGTTTCAATCCTCCCACCCCGACCAATTAGTGTTTGCTCGAATATATTACGAGCGTTTTGTTCTGGTGACTTATCGGAGAGGTCACACCTCTTCCCATTCCGAACAGAGAAGTTAAGCTCTCCAGAGGCGATGATACTCGAAAGGGGAAAGTAGCTCGTCGCCAGAACAAAGTGCTTGTAACAAACCTAATACCAAAAGCCGCCCGCAAGGGCGGCTTTTGCGTTTTCCACGGGCGCACACCGTACCTTTCTGGTACACTTATACCTATATGATGACGTGGTCTCTTAAACGGCAGATCCTTTACGGAGCGGGAGCGCTCTTTGCGCTCGTTCTCGTTCTTGCGTATCCGGCGTATCTTGTGTTCCATAACGAGCCTACGTGCATGGATAATAACCAGAACGGTACAGAAGAAGGGGTTGATTGCGGTGGGGTATGTGCCCGTGCGTGTACCGATCTCGTGGCCCCGCTTTCGGTGGAATGGGCGACATATTTTAACGTCGGAGGTGGCATGTATGACGTTGCGGCGAGTATCGAGAACAAAAATGCCGGAGCGGGTATCGCGGATCTTCCGTATCGCTTTATTCTCTATAATGAATCGGGTGCAAAGATCACGGAGCGGGAAGGGAGAACGTTCGCAAATCCGCGCGAAGAGGTGGTTGTGTTTGAGCCAAAACTGATGACGAACGGCAAGGTTCCCGCTAAGGTTGAGCTGGTGCTCGGAAGCACACCGGAATGGCTCCAGGCAAGCGTCGCAGAAGAGAAGATCACTGTCCGCGACAAAGTGTTTTCCGGAAAAGACGCGAAGCCAAAAGTTACCGCAACGCTTGAAAATACATCTCCCAACGAGATTCGCAACGTTGAGGCGATCGCCGTGGTCTATGACGGACGGGGGAACGCGGTTGGGGTATCAAGTACATTCATTGAACGCATCAAAGGTGACGGTACGTTCCCTGCATCATTTTTTTGGCCGTTGCCTTTTGTTGCAAAACGTACTACTGACGTGTGCACCGCTCCTGTCGATGTAATGTTGGTATTTGACCGGTCGGGGAGTATGGTCGGAAAACCGCTTACTGATGCTAAGGCGGCCGCACAGCTCTTTGTGGAGCGTCTTTCAAGCGAGGACCAGGTGGGATTGGTGACCTTTGCGACCGATGTAAGCGACCCGATCGACAGCACGCTCTCTTTTAGCCACGGAAGTGTTCGCGATGCTATCGGGAAGATCGCCATCGGTACAGGACTTCAATACACAAACTTGGGTGCAGGAATCGAAGCGGCAGGGAAGGAATTCACGTCCTCTCGTGCACGCGAGGGGGTAAAGCACGTGATCGTGGCGCTCACCGATGGTGTTGCGACAATGCCGGAGAACCCAAAGAACAAACAGGATAAAGTCTATCCGGAAACGTTTGCGGCGTTACGTGCAGAAGAAGTAAAGAAGACGGATACGCTTATCTATGCCATTGGTCTTGGCCGCGAGGTGAATGTGCCGTTCCTTAAAGGATCGATCGCTTCAAGCCCTGACCATTACTATGCCGCAGCAACCTCGGCTGATCTGGGGCGCATTTACGGGGAGATCATCGAGGCGGTCTGTAAAGAAGAGGTCTTTACGACCAAGATATTCCCGCGTATTCAGGAGGTTGGCGCATAGGCAGAACTTCGGGTATCATGCGAGAACAACCCACGTTCTTATAGGGAACTTTGAGTTGCGAAACTATGTCCTGCTACAGCTTCCGAAAATGCGCGATCTCATCCCTTAAATTCATTTTGGGTAACTCTGCTACGACAAAACTCATTTTCGGGCGCCCTCGCGCATTTTCGAAACCCTCGCAACGAACCTAGTTTCGTAACTCAAAGTATGGAATTCATCACCAAAGCAACCCGCACTCATATTGACTGGATACTATTTCTGGCGACGCTCCCCCTGTTGGGGGCTGGGCTCTTGACGATGGACTCATTTGCCGGAGAGAATCCATTCTTTGTGCGTCAGCTGATCTGGATCGGCGTTTCCCTTGCCGCGTTCTTTGCGGTGAGTTTCCTTGATATGCGGTTCCTGAAGCGTACGGGAGTACTGGTGTGGCTTTTTGTGGGGGCGTGCGCGGTACTTCTCGCTCTTTTTGTGTTAGGTCATACCGCAAAAGGGGCAACCAGTTGGTTTGATCTCGGCGGTTTTTCGTTTCAGCCATCGGATCCGGTGAAGCTTCTCGTAATCCTTATTCTGGCGAAATATTTTTCCCGGCGCCATGTAGAGATTGCGCACTTTCGCCACATTATTCTGTCCGGGGTGTATGCGCTCATCCCATTCCTGCTCGTCTTTCTTCAGCCGGACTTTGGATCGGCAATGATCATCTTTTTCATATGGTTCGGCATGATCATGGTTTCAGGAATCTCGCGGAAACACCTGCTCATGGTCTTTACGGCAGGGGCGCTCATATTTGCAGGGTTGTGGGCATTTGTATTCGCGGATTATCAAAAAGCGCGCATCGCGACATTCATAAATCCTCTGGCAGACATCCGGGGGACGGGCTGGAATGCATACCAATCAACGATCGCGGTGGGTTCGGGCGAGCTCTTAGGGAAGGGGGTGGGATACGGAACGCAGTCACGGCTTAAATTCCTACCCGAGTATCAGACGGACTTTGTGTTTGCTGCATTTGCCGAGGAGTGGGGGTTTGTAGGGGTCGTGCTCCTCTTTACGCTGTTCGGCATCGTCATGTGGCGGATCCTCGCGAATGCGCTCGTGGGCGCAGGGAATTTTGAAACGCTCTTTGGTTTGGGGCTCGCCATATTCCTCATGGCACACTTCACGATCAATGTGGGTATGAATATGGGGCTTATGCCGGTGACAGGTATCACCGCACCGTTCTTGAGCTACGGTGGATCGCATCTCCTCACCGAGTTTATCGGACTCGGGATTCTTATGAGTTTCCGCCGTTACGCCCGCGCCGCCCATCGCGATGATATGAAGAACGAATTCTTGGGGGTGTAGGGGTTGGCCCACAATCGTCATGGGTAAAGTGCTGTTAAGGAAGCCGGTACCACTGAAGAAAATAGGGAGATTACGGGTGATAATACACAAGACGATCTCCTGCTGGACTGTCAGCTCCCCAATTCCATCCAGCCCACACAACAGAATCACAGTACGCGGTATCTTTTATCTGGCAAGAATTCGGGTTCCCCGCATTCTCAAGTCGCGCAACTAAATCGTATGTTTGGTTGGTCCCGGATGTCGAATAGTAGTAGGAGTAATCACTCGCAGTTGTTTGAAGTACATTATTTGCAGGGGTATTTTTTGGATCAATAGGTAACTTAGAAATAAACCCACCCGCAACCACTGCATAAAGTGGATTTACCGCGATGTCCGTAGAGCTCCATGCTCCCTGTGCGCTAGAACATTCATCATACGATGTACAGAACCCAGAAGTGTTCGGGTACCTACCGTTTTGATCATAGTATAAAGCCAACGCTTTTTGAAGTTGGGTAAGATCACTTATTCGTTGCGCGTCTCTTCCTTTCGAGCGCGCAGTATTAAGCGATGAGAGTACCACGCTGGACAAGAGTCCAATGATTGAAATGACCACAAGGAGTTCTATGAGAGTAAATCCTTTTTGTGTAGATTTTTTGAGCATAAAGTCTATCTATTGATTGGGGTTTTTACAGGAACAAGTTGCTGCTCTTTTGGACTCAGCTCTGACTTTGAGGGGTTGATTGTATTTTTAATTACAAAAAATGTACCAACAAAAAATAACACAGCAATCAGCAGTAACACATAGCTTGCTTGCTTTTCGTCACGCACCAGACCAGTCTTCATCACCAAGCTGACCATTTTCGAAGAACGGGGGATGGGGTTGTTGCTGGGACTGCTGCTGTCTTCCGGATTGAATTCTATGGACATGGTGGTTTAGTCAGATGACACAACATAAAGATTAGCGTTTGAAACTGCGTTGCCACCAGAACAAAAAGAGGAGCCCGAAGGGTAGATGGACCAGTACGTGAATGCTGCAGTATAGCCCTTTGAGGAACACCTTAGCGGATTAGACATTTCAAAACGGGTGAACAATTGGTACCTTGATCCCGTTGAGTCAGTAAAATAGGAATAGGCGCTATCAGTTCCCCAAAAAGTGAAAGGATTTAGCGAGCTATTCGTTCCAGAGGTGTTTTGAGGAAGTGTTGCGATGTGTGGCGATAGCAAAGGTTCTAGAGCTGACGACCATGAATCTGAGAAGGAGGAGCTCTGGGTATAATACCTCCCGATGAAATTTGACGCGGGGGTCGGATATTGGCCGTTAGCATCGTAATAGAGCGTCAACGCCTTTCGAATTTCACTAAACTCTTGAATCTTTCGCGCGTCACGCGCCTTTGCTCGTGCTGAGCTGAGCGAAGAAAGCACCACGCTCGACATGAGGCCGATGATCGAAATGACCACCAAGAGTTCTATAAGGGTAAACCCACGATCTTTAAGGTGCATGACGGCTTTATGGATACGTGAGGTAGCACCTGCGAAGAGTATTGTTTAGAATATCTTGTGTTGCGTTTCCACAGGTTCCCGCAGGGTCAGTAAACCAGCGGATATTTGCGGCAGTACATTCCCCAGCTATGGTACGGGACGAGCACTGATACATTGCTCCTTCAAAAGTTGTACCAAGACTGTTGACGATAGGATTGAGAATGGGCAGTGAAATGAAATCATCAAGAATACCGTTCAGTGTCGCACTTTCCGACGTAGCGCCGCTCCACCCACACGTGTCGTCTGGTTGGTCACCTAAACACTTGATCCCAGTATCTCCCGGATCAGGGTATTCTCCGTTTGCATCATACGCAAGGAGAATTGCTTTTTGGTATTGCTGCATGGCCGCAATCTTGTTGGTATTTTCTGCTTTTACGCGAGCTGAGTTCACGGCTGAAAGAACAACACTGGCAAAAAGCCCAATAATCGAGATAACTACCAAAAGTTCAACCAGTGTAAAACCGCGAGTTTTGAGACTCATATTAATTTGCTCGAGAAGGAATGCTTGCGCGTTCTTCCGGGGTTAGTGTTTCTAATACTTCGAGTGAAAGGTCTTCAAGATACATCACATCAGTATTTACAGGAGAGGTATCTCCAAGCATGACCCAGATGGTTGCGAGAAAAAACAACGTAGCGAGAATAATTAATACATAGTTCGCCTGCTTCTCGTCGTGCATCAAGCCGGTCTTCATCACCCAGCCAACCATTTTTGAAGAAGAGGGAACCGGGTCGTTTGCGTAGGTACTGTGGGAGGGGTCTCCCGGATTGAATTCTATGGACATAAACCCAGTATAACCGCATCGCCCTAATGGGCAAACCGCGTTTTCCACAGGCTCTCAATCTTGGCGGTATACGGCTGTTGTTTCTGAGAGCATTTTTTTGAGGGAAAATTCTGTAGCGATCTTATGCTGGAGTGTTTCTCCCAAGGAAGTTCGTAGAGTTTTGTCTTGGGCTAGTTTTGTGATCGCTTCGGCGATCAATCGTGGATTGCGCGCAGGGACAAGAAGTCCTGAGACACCGTCCTCGATGATCTCCGGTATCCCGCCAACGCTCGTGGCGATACAGGGGATCCCTGCGGCGCCTGCCTCAAGAACTACATAGGCGAGAGCTTCCGAGACCGAAGAGAGGGTAAAGAGGTCAAGTCCTGGCAAGAGGGAGGACGCGTTTTCTTTATAGCCAACAAGGAATACACGGTCGGTTAACTGAAGGTCGATTACTAGTCGCTCAAGGTTTTTTCGTTCTTCTCCTTCGCCCACGACAACAAACGCGAACGGGACGGCAAGCTGTTTTCGAAGGATCGCCATTGCTTGTATGGCATACGCAAGACCTTTTACTTTATGGAGTTCTGCGATGGTGCCGATCCAAACGGCATCTGAGGGAAGGGTGGCCCGGACTTGTTCCGGCAACAGAAGCCCGCGGGCTTGTTCTTTGGGCATGAGGACTTGCGGAGGGATGCCGTTTTTCACGACCATGATCCTTCGTCGCACGAAAGGGAGTGCTTCCATTTGTTTTGAAATAGCATCGGAAACCGCAATGGTTTTGTGGGAAAGAAGGATCGTGAGCCATGCCAGGAACTTGATGATCGTTTTCTGGAGCCGTGACCGGTCTTCGTTAAAGGCGAAGCCATGCGCAGTAAATATGATGCGATGAGTGCCGGCAATGCGTCCAGCAAGGGCTCCCAACCCTCCCGCTTTTGAGCTATTCAGGTGAAGGATGTCAGGGTGCTCTGTACGGAGAATGCGAAGGAGAGAGAAGAAGGATCCAAGATCGTCTCCCAGGGAAATATCCCGCCCGAGTTTTCCGAGCGGAATGACGCGTACCCCAGATTCCTTAAGACGGGTGATCAGCGTTCCGCTGCCCCCGCAGGCAACGATGACCTCAAAACGGTCTCGTGGGAGGTTGGTTGCTAGGTCATAGACATAGCGCTGGGCGCCACCCCAGTTGCTCTTGGTTATGACGAGAAGAATTTTTTGCCGTCCTGAATCCATAGACATCCTTTAAATTTCAGCGAAATATGATACTATTATACTTAATATAGTCTCCGATGGGTATCTTCACTAAAAAAGAACCACTCGTCCTGTTTCTGGGCGATATCTTCCTCTTTTATGTTGCGCTTTGGTTGGCGCTCTTTGTTCGGTATCTCGAAGTTCCTTCGCAAGGCCTCCTACTCTCGCACGTCGAGCCGTTCTCGGTCATCTTTTTTGTTTGGATCGTCACGTTCTTCATTGCAGGGCTTTACGAGAAGCACACCCTCCTCCTTCAGAGTCGGTTGCCCGCGATCATTTTTCGTACGCAGATCATAAACAGCATTCTTGCGGCCCTATTCTTTTATGTGGCACCCGCAGTGGGGATTGCCCCCAAAACGAATCTTTTTATTGATCTCGTTATCTCGTTCATCCTTATTCTTTTCTGGCGCATCTCGGTTGTTCCCTTGTTGGGAGTGCGGAAGCAACAGCCGGCGCTTCTCATTGGCAGTGGTCCGGAAATGAAAGAGCTTAGGGATGAAGTGAATCATAACCCTCGGTACGGGCTCTCATTTATTTCCACCATCGATTTAGATGGTGTGGACGCACTCGATTTCCAAGAAGACGTGCTGAAAGCGGTCTACAGCGAAAATGTCACTACGGTGGTTGTTGATTTGAGGAATCCAAAAGCAGATCCGATCCAGCCACATCTTTACAACCTTATTTTCTCCGGGGTCCGTTTTGTTGATGCACATCGGTTGTATGAAAATATTTTTGATCGGGTGCCGCTCTCTCTTCTCGGTCACAGCTGGTTTCTTTCAAATATATCCTCTGTTTCTCACGTGGCATATGATGCGCTGAAGCGGCTCATGGATATTACCTTCGCACTTGTTGCGGGGATTGCCTCGCTCGTCGTGTATCCTCTCGTCGCACTTGCGATTAGGTTCGAAGATGGCGGTCCGGTATTTATCGTTCAGGAGCGCATTGGGAAAGGAAACTCCATCATAAAACTCTTTAAATTTCGTAGTATGCGCTCAAGCGATCAGGGTGTGTGGATTACGGAAGGTGACACGCGAGTGACCAGGGTAGGGAAGTTTTTACGCAAAGCGCGCATTGATGAATTGCCTCAGCTTTGGAATGTGGTCCGCGGGGACATTTCCCTCATTGGTCCGCGCCCCGACATTGTTGATCTTGGCAAAAAGTTGGCCAAAGAGATCCCGTATTACAATATCCGCTACTTGATCAAGCCTGGACTGTCCGGGTGGGCGCAGATCAAGCAAGATCTTCCACCGCAATCTCTCGAAGAAACAAAGATTCGTCTCGCGTATGATCTTTACTATGTTAAAAACCGCTCGTTTGTTCTTGATATAAAGATTGCGCTCAAGACCATCAAAACGTTATTGTCCCGGTCGGGCAAGTAAGGTATACTCTCCCCAATATGAAGATTTTTATTACCGGTGCAGCAGGATATGTGGGAGCGATGCTTGTTGATCAGTTCTCTAAGCGACCTGATGTGGACGAGATCATTGGCATCGACAAGGAGCGCCTCCCGGAATTCTTGAAAGGAAATACGAAGCTCACCTGGATCGACGGAAATATTGCCGACGATGTCTGGCAAAAAATTCTCGAAGAGAAAAAGCCCGAGGTGATGATCCATTGCGCATGGCAGATCCGCGAGATGTACGGCAAGAAGGGGACGCAGTGGAAATGGAACGTCGAAGGATCACTCAAGATTTTCGACTTTGCCTTTTCGCATGATTTTGTAAAAAAACTGATCTATTTCTCCACCGTTTCGTCTTATGGCGCAGAATCAACCAATACCCTCGAGTATCGGTTCAAGGAAAGTGATCCATTCATAGAGAATGAGTATCTTTATGGAGTTGAAAAGCGCGTCGTTGAGGAACGCCTGAAGGAAAAGTTTGATATGAAGAAAAAAGAAGGGAAGTCGCTCCCCCAGGTATTTATCGTACGCCCTGCAGCCATCACAGGCCCTCGCGGGCGGTTTATGATGAAAGAGCGGTTCGGCCTTCAGGCGGCGCTCTCAGGTAAACTCTCGAAATCACCGCTTCACAGGCTGATTTCCCTCATGGTGTCGTTCGTCCCCGCGCCACCCCTGTGGCTCCGCCAGTTCATTCACGAAGACGACGTGGCAAATATCGTAGAGATGTTCGCATTCAAACAACTAGATGGTGAGTACGAGGTATTTAATATCTGTCCTCCGGGCGATCCGGTCCTTGCTGTCGATATGGCAAAAGCAGTAGGGAAGAAAGTTCTCCCCATACCTCCATTCATGATACGCATTGCGTTCTTCTTCTTCTGGCACAGCACACGTGGGCGCGTACCAACCTCAAAAGGAGGTTGGAAATTTTACTCATTTCCTATTGCGGTGGATGGTTCGCGGCTCACGGAGCGGTATGGGTATCAGTACCAGTGGAACTCAAAAGACGCGTTTGTCTTTACTGATGGGCGCTATGGGGCCGAAGTTCCCGAGGGAGAACGCAAAACTAAAAAGCAATAACTTTGTGCGGCATGAACGATTCCTTGTTCCACGTACTCAATGGGCTTGCGGGAAGAAGTGA
>MHUZ01000029.1 GCA_001823605.1 Candidatus Yonathbacteria bacterium RIFOXYD1_FULL_52_36 | reverse complement strand
TTCTTATAGTATCACATTGCTCGGGACATCGTCGCGCAGAGCACGGATATTTTTGTGCTCAAAAATTCCTCCCATACCACATGGGCACTTCTTGTTTCTAAATCGTTAGGCTCTTAAGAAAATAAAGTCGCTCACTCCCTAAAAGCCGGAGTCTTTTTCCGAAATGACTTTGACATTCGGACAAGGAAGCCTATAATGGACAAACTATTCGGGCGTACAAATAAAGGACACTTTTGCAAAAGGACACAAAGCAGAGCAACCCTATAATATAAAAGACAATGATTCAGCACGACAAAAAAGACACGAATAATGGAGACGGTATGATGTTCCCGAATGGGGCCGGATACCCACTTCGTCCGACACCGCTTTCAGAGTTGAGCGGAAGCAAGAAGCCGGAAGAAAAGAACCTCCTTAGTCCTGCGCTCCATCGTGACATCTTTCTTTTTACTCACCGAAAGGCCGAGCGGCTTTCTGCGGCGGTATACCTCGTCACGAGCTTTTTCTCGGACAGTGAACCGATCCGATGGAAGATGCGCGAGACCGCACTTTCTGTCCTTGAAAATATTTCAGCCCTCCGCGGCGGTACGCACTACGAGCGAGAGTTCGCGGTCGCCAGCACCTTGCGTGGGATTCATGACATGCTCTCTTTGGTTGAGATCGCGGCAATGTCCGGCATGATGTCTGAAATGAACTATCGCGTACTCAAGGCAGAGTACGGAGCACTGCGCCAGGAGATTCATGAGCGCGACAATATCCACACACCCGAGCACTTTGAGATTCCCAAAGATTTCTTCAAAGAGGGAAATGAAGATGCGTCTCTCCCGCGAAAAGATACCGTGATGCCGACACCACGAGATGCTGTTCATGGAATGCACACCCCTGAAGTGCCAGAGTCATATAAAGGACACACTAAAGGACAAGATAGTGTCCTTAATACCACAGTGCACGATGCCCTTGATATGTTGAACGACACTGTTCGTAAGAATGTTTCTGTAAACACGTCAACTAAAGCACCTCTTCATGTACACGGAGTAAATGCAGAGGTCAGGACAGCAAAGCCTTCAAAGACGGTTGCGCAGAGTAATCGCCCTCTAGCTCAAGCGCCAAAGGGCGGGCGTCGCGGTGTTGTTCTGGACCTCTTTGCAAAGAACGGCGCTGCGCTTACGGTCAAAGATGTGGCAAAAGCGATCGCTCCCGTGAGCGAGAAGACCGCACAGCGTGAACTGGCGGCACTCGTCGATGAAGGTGTCCTTAAAAGGACAGGGGAGCGACGCTGGAGCATCTATTCGCGAGCATAGGAGCGAAGAGGCGCGAATATTGCTTTTTAGGCCTATTTTTGATACGCTTGTGCCATGGGTTCTCGGGATGTCCTCCGTTCGGGGGATGTTCTAAGTTATCCACACCTGAGTTTGTCCCCTTAGGGCGCACTTAGGTATAATGAGTGAAGTTTAGCGTGTGCATGTTCTATGCACCGTCAAACTATTCGTTCGATACGGAAAGCAGGAGTGGTCATTGACAACTGAATATCACACAACGCACGATTGAATTACGGTTGAATGGAAGTCGCAGAATATTCAGCAGATCTGTGACCACGTTCGCGCACGCGCCCTCGTCATTGAGTGCCGTCTACAGCGCGAACGAATACGCTTAGTTTGCCATTGGTGGTGTGCCCCGCACGGCAAGTGCGGTGGAGAATGTAAAACATTCTTCGGGAGGGATGTGCCCCGAAGGCATGACACCCTTTATTAACCCGCGGCTGTGTTCTCGGAAGTCGATACCGGAACATGATCGCGGATTCGCCCCCGTACTCTACATATACATATATATAGAGTACGGGGTTCAGTAGTAAGAATATAAAAAGTAATTTATGAGTCATTTTAGGAACACAAAAACTGCAAAGGTTATTGCAGGATTTGTCGGAACAATGACTGGACTCATGATGGTTGCTCCGCTCGCGTCTGCACAGACCGCAACGGACCTCCAGGCTCAGATCCAGGCATTGCTCGCACAGATCACAACCTTGCAGTCACAGTTGGGAACTTCAGGTTCTACAACCACAACAGGTACCGGTTACACCTTCACCAAGAACTTGAAGCAAGGTATGACCGACATGGAAGTGATGAACCTCCAGAAGGTACTCAACATGAGCGCAGACACTCAGGTGTCAGCATCAGGAGTTGGTTCTGCAGGACAGGAGACCTCATACTTTGGTGGACTCACCAAAGCAGCGGTCATCAAGTTCCAGAACAAGTACGCTTCTGAGGTCCTTACTCCGGTAGGCCTCACGTCAGGTACAGGTTTCGTTGGTGCAGCTACCCGCGCAAAATTGAATGCGATGGGCGGAAGCACAACAACGACACCTCCGCCGACGCAGACCGGTACGGGTGTCACGGTTTCACTTGCATCTGATTCTCCGGCCAACGTTGCGTTGGTTCAGGGTCAGGCAATTGCAGACTTGGCACACTTCACCTTCACCAACATGACGAGCTCAGAAGCTCGCGTAACAAATGTTGTCTTAAACCGCACAGGCATTTCAAACGATTCAACGCTCGCAAACGTCTTCTTGTATGACGGCGCTGCACGCGTAACTGACTCGGCTACGGTTTCAAGCGGCAAGATCACCTTCAACGATCCTACAGGCCTCTTCACGATCCCTGCAAACAGCTCACGCACCATTGCGGTACGTGCAGACATTGCAGCATCAACCAGCGGTCAGATCGTCGGTGTGTCAGTATCAACGGTTACGGGTAACGTCACGGTAACGGGAGCACCTGCCGGCAACAATCTTACGATTGCTGCAGCAACGCTCGCAACCGTAGACTTCAACACGACAACCACCCCGTCAGCTGCAACTGTTGCTCCTCAGAACGATTACACGCTCTGGCAGAACACGGTAAGCATCTCGACGCGCGCGGTTGACATGAAGTCAATGACTTTCCGCAACGTTGGATCAGTAAGTGCAGGTGACATCACTAATCTCCGCCTCTATGTAGACGGTGTACAGGTTGGCTCAACGATGACCAGCACGAATGCTTCTGGCTATGTTACCTTCGACGTCACGAATAGCCCTGTTCGCTTGAACACAGGCAACCGCGTGATCAAGCTCGTCGGTGATATCGTCGGTGGATCAACGAGGACATTCATGTTCTCGCTCCGCCAGGCATCAGACGCAATGCTTATCGACACTGATCTTAATCAGCCGGTTCTTTCAACCGCAGCTGGTTCAGCATTCAGCGCACGCAGCGCAACTTCAGCAACAATTGACGGTGGTGCACTTTCGATCACAAAGTCGAATACCTCACCGACCTCAAACGTCGCTGTTGACGCTACGAACGTCAAGCTTGCAACATTCGAGTTCCGCGCTTCAGGTGAAAACGTGAAGATCGAGAACATGGATGTTCGTGCAAACACGACGATCGACGGCGGTCTCGACAATGGTAAGGTCTTCTTGAACGGCGTTCAGGTTGGCTCAACCAAAGACCTTACAGATGCTTCTGATGTGAACTTTACCTTTGGATCAAGCTTCATTGTGAATGCTGGCCAGACGGCAATTGTTGACATCTACGCAGACGTGAAGACGACGACAGGCGCAAGCTTCTCGAACGGCGACACGATCCTCGTAAGCATTGGTACGGGCCCGACCGGCAACGCACAGGGTATGAGCTCACTCAACTCTTTGACGATTCCGGCAAGCCAGGTTGATTCAAACACCATCACCATTTCTTCAGCAGCCCTTACGGCAACGAAGTACTCTGGTTATGGTGATCAGACGATGGTCGCAGGAACGAACAGCGCCCGCTTGGGTTCATTCGTTCTCTCAGCAGGCTCAGCAGCAGGTGCGAACGTAAACACCATTACGGTGACGCTCTCATCTGATGAGTACGCAACGATCACGAACCTTATGCTTATGGACGTAGCAACAGGCACGCAGATCGGTTCGACGAAGGCAACTCCGTCATCATCGAATGCCTTCTCGGTTAACATGGATATCCCGGCTTCGGGCTCCAAGACGATCGATGTTGTTGCAAACATCTTGAGCGGTTCGAATGCAGGCCCATGGACAGCAGCAGTTACTGCAGACGGTACCTCAACGCAGGGAACGTCAGTATCTGCTTCGTCAGTGACCTTGCAGACCATCACGCTTGGTTCAGGAACCCTCGCACTCGCAGCGGGTGCAGGTGATCCGAACTCAGCAAACATTCTTGCAGGCGCAACGAGCGTTAAGGTTGGCGAGTTCAACTTCAGCGCAACGAACGCAAGCCAGACGATCCAAGAGATCACCATTAAGGTTCCGAACGGAGCAGCAACTTCGACCTCACAGGTAACTCTTAGCTACAAGGATTCATCAGGCACCACGCAGACAGCATCGAAGACCCTCTCAGTAGGATCTGAGGCACACGCTACAGCAGCGTTCACCGGTCTCTCGATGTACGTTCCTGCAAACGGTGACGCAACGATGAGTGTCTTGGTAGACACCACGACAGTTGCTAACGGTGCAACGTCAGGTTCTGGAATCACGGTTACGGTTGACTACAACAATGGTTTCAAAGCTATCTCTTCATCGGGAAGCTCAGCAACGACTGTTGGATCAGCTGATGTAACTGCCGGAGGCACGTTCTACGTACGCAAGACGATCCCGACGATCACGAAGATCTCAACGGGTTCGGCAACGCCGTCAACGGGAACTGCACTCTACAAGTTCACGATCGCGGCTGACGCATCGGGCCCAATTGACTTCAAGAAATTGACCTTCAATGTGGCTACGAGCGGCGTCACGGTCACCGATATGTACCTCCGTGAGGTTGGTGCAGGATCGAACGTGAACGACACGAACGTCCAGGCAAATGGCAGCGGATATGTTGCTATCTACTCTGGTACTTCGGTAAGCGGTGGCGTACAGCAGGTTGCCGCAGGTTCTTCAAAGACCTACGAGCTCTTCGGTACGGTAACCGGATGGACCTCGGGAACTGACACAGTCACGATCAACTTTGTGGAAGACAGCTCATTTGCGGCAAACGCATCTTCAGCTGGCATGTCCGACAATATGATCTGGTCTGATCGCTCAGCAACGAGCCACACCACGATCACATCTGACTGGATCAACGGGTACCTTCTTAAGGACCTTTCAGCTGACACACAGAGCTACTAATTCTAGTATCTCGTAGTCAGTCAAGTCAGAGTCTCTCCTAGGAGTGTCCTAGCTTAGACAAAACAAAAAGCCGCCCCTCGGGGCGGCTTTTTGTTGTCTGCCCCAACACCAAGAAAGCCCCGGAAAGGTTAAACCTTTCCGGGGCTTTCTGTTCTGTGCTCGATTTGCTATGATACAAGGACCAATTACGTATGAACTCATCCATGAACACCGATCTCTCGAAGCGCATTGCGGTCATTTTGGCGATCATTATCATTGCGCTGGTCGTATGGGGTGCAAACCGAACACCCAAAGAACAAGCTCCAGCAGGGAACACGAACACAGAAGTATCTTCGCCGGAAGAAATGACCGCGACCATTCCGGTCATCACCACACCTGCGCTTCTTTCGGGGAAGGGAAGCGAGGAAGTTGAGGCATCGGTTGCCGGGGCTTCGATCTCCTGGAGTTATCGCGGAGTCATTACTGATCCGGCAGAGAAGGTCGCAGCAGAGAAGTCCATTGTGGCACTACGCGCAAAGATGCAGGAACCTGGTGCAGATCTTTACGACCTCAATCTTTCGATCGCGCAAACGTACGATCGTATTGGCGATGGCGAGAAGGCGTATCAAGCGCTGATTCATGCGAGCGTTGTTGATCCGGCCAAGTCGCTTGCCTTTTTGAACATGGGAAGTCTTTTGATAAAGGTGAAGGCATATGCTTCGGCAGAGAAAGCGATCAAGATCGGTGTTGAGAAAGAACCGCAGTTTCCTCAAACACACCTCGCACTCGTTTCGTTCTATGTCGTATATGAGCCGACCGAAGTGAAGAAGATTGAGAACGCATTCTCGTTTGCGCTGGAGCGTACCGGACGAAACGAGACGATTTTGAAAGAGTACGCCACATGGCTTGAGGGACAGGGAAAGGTTCCTCAGGCGATCACAGCATGGAAAGAGGTGTTGGGACAGAACCCCGCAAATGCTTTCGCGGTGACCGAAAAGATCAAGAAGCTTGAATCAACGACCTATGCAACAGGTAATTAAGCAGTGGTTCCCCAAACTCCTTACGTGGTTGCTCCTCGGGGCGGCATTCGTACCGCTCATCTATGCAGGCGGCGGGGGAGTGATCTATCCATTTACGACGGGCAAGGTACTCGCATTCCGCACGATCGTTGAGATCGCGGTTGCGCTTGCGGGGGTACTGGTTGCGACAGGATATCGCGGACTCTCTTTTGGGGTTTTACGTAACAAGATCACCTGGATTCCTGCGGCCATGCTCGTGTGGGCATATGTTTCCGCGGCGTTTGGTATCGATTTCTACCATAGCTTCTGGTCTATTTTTGAGCGCGGCGACGGACTCCTTACACTTACGCACGTGGTCGCGTACTTCTATCTCGTCCTTTTTGTGTTTGGCGCAAAAGAGTGGCGCACATTCTTTGCGCTTACGGCTGGTACGGCAACGATCATCGCACTCTATGGCCTGGGACAGAAACTGGGATTCCCTGGGCTTATCCACACCGGAATGGATCGTGTTGAAGGAACGATCGGTAACGCGGCATTCCTTGCAGGGTACTTGGTTCTTACGGCAGGAATTACGGCGTACATTGCACACACCGCCCCCCGGGGAAATGCACGGTGGTGGTGGGCCGCAAGCGCACTCTTGCAGGTGGTTGTGGTGTTTCTCTCTGAAACGCGCGGTGCTGTTTTGGCGGTGTTGGGGACGGCGTTCCTATTGCTCACCTACAGCGCGTTCTTTGCGCGTGCACAGCGCATGCGTATGGTAAGTATCGGTGTCTTGGTGCTTTTGGTCGCAAGTGTTGGAGCGGGGTATTTAAACCGCGACACCTTGGCGCAAAGCGATACAGGGTTCCTCAAACGCTTGGGGCAGATCTCACTGAGTGACCCCACCACCAAGAGCCGTCTCTTTATTTGGAAAAACTCGATCGAAGCATCGCAAGATCGCTTTATTACCGGATATGGACCGGAGAATTTTGAGTATGTGTACAATCGCTACTATGACCCGAATATCGTCACAGAAGAATGGTTTGACCGCGCGCACAATACGTACGTTGATGCGCTCATTCAAACGGGCATCGTGGGGCTGGGCCTGCTCTTAGCGTTATTCTGGATTGCGGTAAGAGCGGCGTGGAAATATCGCAGCAACAACGAGTGGGCTGGGGTGATCCTTGGAGCAACAGTCATCGTGTACGCCGCACAGAATTTCTTTGTGTTTGATACTATCGCAACGAGCGCACTTTTCTTCGCTGTACTGGCATTTTTGATCTCAACGCAGCACGATCGCGGGGTTGTTGAAAAGGTGAAAGACTTGTTTGCGGGCGGACCGCGGTATGCAGTTTTTGGCTACGCGGTTGCTGTCGTTGCGCTTGGCTCATGGTATTGGGTGAACTGGTTGCCGCTCAAAGCGAATACCGCGCTTGCCGATGGATATATGTATCAGGTTGCCGACACGAAACGTTCGGCCGCTTCCCTTGAGCGCGGACTCTCGTATGGGACGTTCGCCGATATGGAGTATGCGTACCAAGCGTACGACATGTATTTCAACAAGAAGGGGTATGGGAAATTGCACCCCGAAGAATTACTTGCCGGGTATGAATTTTCGAAACGAACTCTCGAAGATACCATTGAGCGCTATCCATGGAACGTGCGTCTCTATATCTACTGGGCGCACATCGTCGAGGGGCGCCCTGCGGGTGGCTCGTACGATGAAGCAAAGCTTGAAGAATTCCTGCGCAAGGCGATCGAGCTTTCTCCCAAGCGATCTCAGGCTCACTACATGCTCGCTAATATTTATCTCAACAAAGAAGCATCAAGTACCGATCAGGTAGAAAAAAAGGAATCCCTGACCAAGGCGATCAGCACACTCGCGTCATACGCCGAGATGATGCCGGGATTCAGTGAACCACGGATCATTCTTGCCAATATTCTGCTCGCCGAAGGGATGCGTACTGAAGCGGATCGCTACTTTAAAGAGGGAATGGAATCGTACATCCCTTCGTATGAAGTAGCGCGACGGATCGTGGGGTACTACTTGGCGGTGAAGGATTACCAGAGTGTGGAAGAACACCTTGAATATGTGGTGCAGAATGACCTGGAAAACTATGATCTGTGGTTTGACTTGGCACACGTGTATTACCTGAACGGCAAAAACGACAAAGCATTGCAAGCGGTGCAGATCATTCAGCAAAAGAGTCCTAAGACACTCGAAAAAGACCCGGCATTTGCCGCAACTATCCTCCG
>MHUZ01000028.1 GCA_001823605.1 Candidatus Yonathbacteria bacterium RIFOXYD1_FULL_52_36 | reverse complement strand
CAATTTTGTCTCCTTGAGCGCCATGTAGTGCGGGTCATATGAGTTCATGCCCAAAACAGTAGAGTGTAACGTCTATTGCTGCAATGTTAACAAGAAAACCCCCGCACCAAGGTTGGTGCGGGGGGTGGGTGATAGGCGAGTTTGTCTAGCGACCTCGACGCTTGTGGTAGTGTTTGGGGTGCCGGGCGGCATGATTGTCGCGGCGTCCTTTGGGGATCGGCGGGCCTTGGCTCCGCCAAATGGTGTGCCAGGGGTGTACTGATGATGCCATGACGACACCGAGGGCAAGGAGTGCATAGACGGTTCGGCGGGTACTTACCACGGGACACCTCCTTTGTTTGTTGGTTCTCTGGTAAGTGTACCACATCGACTTTCCGGTTCGAAACGTTGCGATATGACCATTTTTTTGGTATAGTGCCCGCACAGGTTTTTGCGCGATTAGCTCAAAAAAATGGAGCGGTGAAAACCTTACGAGTCTCGGTTTTCACCTAATAACGACGAGGTCTTTTCAATTGGTTTTCAAAGTGCGCGATTAGCTCAGGTGGTTAGAGCGCGTCACTGATATGAGTACATATACATGGTTCGTTCGGTTCAAATGAATGTGTTCTTTGGGTTTGTGCCTCCCGTGCGCGATTAGCTCAGGTGGTTAGAGCGCGTCACTGATAATGACGAGGTCCCAGGTTCGAGTCCTGGATCGCGCACAGGGGGCACAAAAGAACGCATTCATTTGGTCCCTCACTGCCATGTATAATGACGAGGTCCCAGGTGAGGAGCGAATACATGGAGCTCCGCAAGGCCGGAGCGCGACGGCGCGAGGCGGGGTCGCGGAATTTTCCAGCAGGAAAATATCCGTGACCGAGTCCTGGATCGCGCACAGAGAGGCACGGGGAAATAAAAAGCGCCGGCGGTAAACTACCGCCGGCGCGTCTTCGTGTGCCTTCTTATCTTAATTCATACTCACCTTGATTGAGCTTTTCCGTGACCCACGCTGGGATTTCCATAAAACCCTTGCGCCTCTTCAGGTCGTAATTGTTGCTTTGGACATCAAACCCACCTAGGGGATGATGCGAATTTACTCGTGAGGGGAAGACTGCTTCAAACGTGTATCGTTCATCATCGAGTCGCTTGAGGCTGATGATGATGAGGCGAAAATAAAACGTTTTATCCCCCCACTTCACGGTGAAGTGAACAGACGGACGATCGCCCATCGGGCTGAAGGTTAAAGAACTTTGCATCGGATTGATCGCGGGACCATCAGCGATCTCCAGGATGCACGACTTGCTTTCGGTTTTGGTAGTCATCCGACATACCCTCAAGAACATTCTCTCTGACAGGTGCGAGAGATTCCACCCCTATCTGGCACCACCAGACGACCTATCCATCCGGAAAGGAATTGCGGCGATGGTAGCACGATGTGTTACGCACCGCAACAGCAGGGCGGTGCGCGTGGTTTTGCGAACAATACAGTAATGCGCTATGCTTACGAGCATATGAATAAACCACTCACCATTGGTATCGTCTCGACAGTGCTTGCCCTAGTTGTTATTGGAGAAGCTTTCTTTTTAGGTACACAGTATGCGGCTATCGACCGCAAGGCTACATCCGATGATCAGAACTCTCAAGACCAAGATGCAGAAGATGTATGGATAAAAGATGATTCTGTTGCGAGCACAACACCAAGTCCGATCAAAAATCCCACGCCCGTACCAGCGGTTGCTTTTGCCGAACATTCAGTCGGGTATATTGGTTGTTCAATGACTATGAACGCGGTCGAAGGATATCAATCTGAGGGAGGGACAAAACTTTGGAATGAAATTGCGGATTTTGGGGGCGGTTCGATCAGTGTTTGGGCGGGACTGGTGCAGACAGCGCCGGCGTACTGGAATGGGTTCGAGGGAATCTTGGCAAAGAACCCAGGCACGAAAGCCGTATGGATGGAGCTCTGCACTTCGGTCAAAAAAGCTAACGGTGGGACGAGCGATACATACGAGAATGCGCTCATCATGCGGCAAGAGATTTTGAAACGAATTCCCAATGCAGTGATCTATGTGTCCGCTCAACCTAGCTATACCGGTGGTCACGTGTGTGGTATTGCGGGAGCTGATGGTCCTTCAAAAATGCAGGAGATCGCGGATAGGCTCGTGGCGGGCAGGCTTGCACAGAAGGGTCCAGTACTTGGCCCACTCTCAACGGCACAGATCGTTGATGGATGTCACGCAAACACTAGCGGCAAGGCGCTCATGGGCCAGCAGATGACCGCCTTTTTTGACCGGTAGACATCCTCGATAGCAACTTAGTGTACTGAGCATATGTGCTTGGCAAGCACCAGGCTTTGCGTTACTGTGTGGTCATGCCCACACTCTCCATCATCGCCACCCCGATCGGCAACCTCGAAGATATCACCCTTCGGGCACTTCGCGTGCTCAAGGAAGCCGACCTGGTGCTTTGTGAAGATACCCGCACGACCGCGAAGCTCTTGCAAAAGTACGAGATTAAGGTGCCGACGATGTCGTACCACGCGCACAGCAAGCTCGCCAAGGTAGACAAGATTTTCGCGCTCCTTGAGGAGGGGAAGAACTTAGCACTTGTGTCCGACGCGGGCACACCCTGCATTTCGGACCCAGGAGTGCTCCTTGTGGCGCAGGTGCGCGCGCGGTTCGGCGACGCGGTCTCCATCTCGCCCATTCCCGGACCGTCAGCGGTCATCTCGGCACTCTCGGCAAGCGGGTTGCCCGCATCAGATTTTTTGTTCCTTGGATTCTTGCCGCACAAAAAGGGAAGAGAGACGCTCTTTAAGGAGATCGCCGCCTCAACCCGTACCGTGGCGTTCTATGAGTCTCCGCATCGCATCGAAAAGGCGCTTGCCTCGCTGTCGCTCCATACAGGCGAGGACCGCCGCACAGTGGTGGCACGCGAGCTCACCAAGATCCATGAAGAATTCTTCTCGGGGACGGCCGCCGAAGCGCAAGCATTTTTCACCAAAAACCCCGGCAAAGTCCGCGGGGAGTTCGTGGTGATCGTCGCACCACAGGCATAGTTGTGCAGTACAGAATTGCCTGTGGTATGATGGATGCCAAGAGCGTTATCGCGCTCATCTAAATATTCTAAATTCAATTCTATGCGCGTACGTATTTCCCTCATGGTACTCCTCGGAGCATCAGTCATGGTCCTCCCGTTCTTGGGATTCCCGCAGGTCGTGAAGACGGTCCTGTTTGCCGTGCTCGGTTTTGCAATCGCGGCAATCTCATATTTTTCAAGCATCGTCTACTGCGTGAATTGCCGCCAGGCGATTCACGTTGCTGAGCGGGAATCGCACCGCCGTCGCGTAACTGACAATCTGGCACCTGAAACATCCGAACATCATGAACACGCGTCAGAGCACCAACCAGTCGTTTCTTAAGAAGAGTGTCCTCATTTCTCTGGTACTCACCGGAGCGTTTTCTGTCGTTGCGTTCGCGCTTCCCTCAGCGCGCGTTCCTGCCTTCGACCGCACCAAACCTACGGCAACAAGCACTGATTCATCTTTTTTCCCTTTACGTATCCCAGGAATGGGAGAGCCTGAAACAGTCATTGCGCCAGTGCCGCAAGTACCGCACGTGGCGACTCCTGATGCTGTTAAGGCGATCTATATGTCATCGTGGGTTGCGGGGACACCTACCTTCCGCAGCAAGCTCGTGAAGATCGCCGATGAGACTGAGGTGAATGCACTCGTGATCGATATCAAAGACTATACCGGCAAGATCGCATTCCCAGTCAAGGACCCCCTCTTGGTTGCCTCAGGGGCGGCCGAGAATCGTGTGCCGGATATGGAGGAATTTCTCAAGACGCTCCACGAAAAAAATATCTATGTCATCGGCCGCATTGCGGTATTTCAGGACCCCTACTATGTGGGAAAGCATCCTGAACTGGCGATCAAACGGCTGTCGGATGGGGGAGTGTGGAAGGATCACAAAGGGTTGCCGTTCATTGATGTCGGTTCGCGTGAGTACTGGGACTACATCGTGGCACTCGCCAAAGAGTCACACGACATGGGGTTTGACGAAATCAATTTCGATTACATTCGGTTCCCGTCAGACGGCAACATGCGTGATATCAAGATCGCGAGTGAAGCGGGGACGACCAAGCCTGAGATCCTTGAATCGTTTTTTAAATACCTTCACGAACAACTTGCGCCGGAGGGAATTGTCACCTCGGCCGATCTTTTTGGCATGACGACAACGAATACCGACGATCTCAATATCGGCCAACAGCTTGAGCGCGCACTCCCGTACTTCGATTTCATCGCGCCGATGGTGTATCCCTCGCACTACCCACCAAAGTTCAACGGTTGGGCGGACCCGAACGATCATCCCTATGAGCTCATCAAGTTCGTGATGGAGGCTGCGGTGCGTCGTACAATCGCCACCACCACCCCTGTACCTACGATTGGCGCAGAGCGCGTGGCGAGCACCTCACCTCAGCTCTACACCAAGCCCGCATTCTCCGCACAAAAGATGCGCCCATGGCTTCAGGACTTCGATTACGGCGGTACCTATGGTCCGGCAGAAGTACGCGGACAGATCCAAGCGACTTACGATGCGGGCCTCACGAGCTGGATGCTCTGGGACCCCTCAAACAAATACACACCGGAAGCACTTCGGGTAGAATAGGGCTGACAAAGAGATATTCTTGTGGTACTGTGTGCCCGGGAATGTTCTCAAAAGAGAGGTGTGCTATGAATGCGAATGCCAAAACGCTCGCGGCTCTTGATCAGGTTGTCAGTGGGAGGGTGGACGATCTTCACCGTACGCTGACTGCGGAACTGGACACAATCACGGTTCCTGTAAGGCAGGTTCCCCGAATGCGGATTGTTTCGGGGTTTACGATCCCAGACGGAGTCGAGGATGTCCCCGATTCCGAAGCGGCGCTCCGGCGGGAGGGATTTGAGGACCGCGTGGAACGGCTGGCGCGCATGAAGAAGCGACGTACGGATCTGCAAAATGAATTTGCGGCGGTGGGGATCACGCCACTCGCAATCGTTCCTCTATCGGTTTGGGGAATGCTGTGCAAGCAGTTCGGCTTGGTCCGATTCGAACGTCTGTCTGAAGAAGGAAAGACCGGCGCTCCTGGTCTGGACGATTTCGCTGGGAGTATTCTCTTTGCGGCAATCGCGCTCCTGGTCGGCCTTATGAGTGGTGGCGTTACGCTTGCACTTGTCCCTGGAATGGGCGACGCGCTTTTGGCAGGGGCCATTACGTTTATCTTCATGGTCGGGGTGTACCTGCTGGGGAAGAGCCTGGATAACCTCGAGGAAGGATGGAAACAACATGTTGCCTTTGTGATGTTCGTTACGTGTATCGGGGCGGCATTGCTTGCTCCGACTGCAGTGGCCTACTCACCGTTCATCCTTCTTGCAGGGTTCGTTCCGGGGTTTTTGTTACTCGGACTGCTCGTGTCTCGCCCCGGGGAATCTCTCCGTGAATCACTAGTTTCTTTGGTCGGGAAGTGCGTTTTGCGTATTTTGCCGCACCAAAAACTCGTGAGGGTGTTATTCCCAGACGGTGTCGACGGCGGGACTACCGCTATTTCAGTCCAGTTTCCAAAACCACCGAGTGATGTTGCCGAAGTGCTCAAGAAGGCGGGTGACATGAATCTATATGTCAGTGTTGCCGCCGATCCTGCTGCAATCACGCTCAACAGAGATGAGATCGTCAGACGTATACAAGACTTCGCCGCCGACCCGGTAATTTATGTTGTCTCCGGTGATATGGTTGCGATTCTGGCGCAGTTCGGCGATTTTCCCGACGAAAAGGACGTCGTGGAAGCCGCACAGCGTATCGGAATACCGCTCGTGTAAATAATATGAATACGTAGTGTCTGGCCCCGCCTTCCGCGGGGCCTTCTTTTTGTACACCCCCGCGGCACTGGAGAGGGAGTGGGAGAAGAGACTACACGAGGAGTACTATACCGACCACCACAAGAAGAAACGAGAACGCTTTGACCATAAAGCGTTCTTCTTTGAATACAAAATTTCCAGAGAGGACCGACCAGAGGACTTCCAGAGATCGTTTCGCGGTGGTGATAATTGACGCTGTTGTAAGGGTATATGCGTAGCTTAATACTACGGTTCCAACACTGTGAATGACCGACTGAAAGAAGAGCTCTTTGCGCGTGAACGCCGCAAAGGGATTTTCTTTGGCAATGAAGAATGTTGCCACCAAGAAGTATGCGAGGAGTAGGGCATACATGGTTATCTCTTCACCGGCAACCGAGTTGTAGTGCGTAATGTTGTATTTGTAGAGTGAGATGGTTGCGACGGCATTTACTGCACCAAAAAGAACCAGACCACTTCCTTTCTTTTCGATACCACGGTTTACAAAAAGGAATATGAGTGCGATTACAATCACCCCGACACCAATGATCTGGTTTAGGGAGAGTGTATACCCGAGCATGATATCAACTCCTAGGAGCAGGGGAATGGTGAGAATACGCAAAAATCCAAACGTGCTACGAGTGGCCATGCCGAGCGCAAGTAGCACCGAATGAACCTGGAGAATTTCGAGCACCACGCGTACGCCAAATGTCGGAAGCGATGCTTGAGAGAAGATGAAGTGTTGGCCAAAAAGCGCAACGGTTACCAAGAAGAATACGAGACCCCATGCCACCTTGAGGGTCCCCATTGCGTAAATACTTGTTTTGCCGTCGTTTAACGTACGTTTCCCAAGAGACGAGCCCACTTCTGTAAAGAAACCGCTCACAGCGGTGATGAGTACTGGTAACATGGTGTTCACTATAGCATGCGCTAAGGATGGAGCAGGGGCACTTGAAAAAGATCAGGTTCTGTGATATAATAGTATAAGTTTAACGCGGAGGAGGTTGGCCTATGACCACTATCATAATCACCTTTATTGAGTCTGCGTTGCCGGGCGAGATTGAACGCTTCAGAAACGCACTATCTCAGTATCTGGAAACAATGCTCCCGCAAAAACCTGAGTATCGTGATGTGCGCCACCCGATTGGCACACGTGCAACGTTTACAATCACGGTACGCGGGAGTATCGGATCGGATGTTGTGGGACTCAAGAGCTACATTAATGCCCTTCAAGAAGAGTTAGCGGGGGATGGTAAGATTAAAAACCTTATCATCCACGATATTATATGCACCATCTGACCGGTAGAGCACACAGTGTGTGCTCTACCGGTTTTCCTTTTCATATTGAGCACCGATACGCTATATGCGAAGCATGTACTTGGTTCGCTCGCTCGAAAAGCAAATAGCAATTTGCTTTTCTCCCTCACTGCCAAGTATACTTAAAAGAATCGTATGTACATTTTTGACGAGAACAAAGTAACCTATTTCGGCGAAACCGATGCGCGCAACAAGCGCGTGCCGTTTGGTATCAAGGCAAAAGACCGCACCCGCCACATGTACGTGATCGGTAAGACCGGTATGGGTAAGTCGACCTTGCTTGAGAACATGGCGGTACAGGATATCAAGAATGGCGAAGGTGTCGCCTTCATTGATCCGCACGGCAAGACCGCCGATCTTTTCCTGGACTATATCCCTAAGGAGCGTCTCAATGACGTCGTATATTTTGCGCCGTTCGACACCGATCATCCGATGTCGTTCAACATCATGGAAGACGTGGGGTACGACAAGCGGCATCTCGTCGTCTCCGGGCTCATGTCCGCCTTCAAGAAGATCTGGGTAGATGCATGGTCTGCCCGCATGGAATACATCCTAAGCAACGTGCTCTTGGCGCTCCTCGAGTACCCGGGGTCAACGCTTCTCGGCATCAACCGCATGCTCACCGACAAAGCGTACCGCAAGAAAGTGGTGGACAACATTAAAGATCCGTCCGTACGGTCATTCTGGATCGATGAATTTGCCAAGTACACTGATCGTTACACTCAGGAGGCAACACCGGCAATTCAAAACAAAGTCGGACAGTTCACCGCGAATCCGCTCATCCGCAATATCGTCGGACAACCCAAGTCCTCATTTGATATTCGTCAGATGATGGACGACCGCAAGATCCTCATCATCAACCTCTCGAAAGGACTCGTGGGGGAAGGCAACGCAAACCTCTTGGGCAGTATGCTCATCACCAAGATCTATCTTGCGGCGATGTCGCGCGCCGACGTGCCCGAGGCGGTCATGAAAACGCTCCCCAACTTCTATCTCTGTGTGGACGAATTTCAATCGTTCGCCAACGAGTCGTTTGCGGACATTCTCTCTGAGGCGCGCAAGTACAAACTGAACCTCACCATGGCGCACCAGTATATCGAGCAGATGTCAGAAGAAGTGCGCGCGGCCGTGTTCGGCAACGTTGGTACGATGGTCGTGTTCCGCGTGGGTGCATTTGATGCTGAAATACTCGAAAAAGAATTCGCACCGGTATTCACCGCAGAAGACCTGGTGAATTTAGGAGTCTATCAGATCTATCTCAAGCTCATGATTGACGGCGTGTCGTCGCACCCATTTTCCGCGACGACGCTCGGTCCGATCCCGCGCCCTGCGCTGTCACTTCGTGATGAAGTCATTGCTTCGTCGCGAAAGAACTATGCAAAGCCGCGTGCCGATGTGGAGCAGGCGATCAATGATTGGTACAAGCCGATCGAGGGAGGAGATGCGGATGAGGCGCCGGTACGCGCACGCCCGAGCGGGGACGCAGGACGTCCGCCGCGTGATCCTCAGCGCACAGAGGCACCGCGCCCTCCGCGCGCCGAGGATCGTCGTTCTGAGAGCCACCAGAGAGAGGGAGCGTCCCAGCAGCCCCAGCGCGACGACCACCGCGCGCACAGCGAACGACGGACGTTTCCCCGCCGTCATGATGAAGCACGCACGCCCGAACCGGTGTCTCTCGGCGCACTTAAAGAAAAAGGCAATTTGAGTCTTGGGCGACGCGAACCACCGCCGCTTCCGGAATCCAATCATAAAGATGCGCTCAAAGAGGCGCTTGCCGCGGTGCTCAAGCGGGAGGCGGGAAATACCGCTCCTGTGGCGTCAGTGTCACAGCCACAGCCAGAGAAGTCCGCTGAAAAAATAGATGAGCCGAAGGAGGAATCTAAAAAGCGCGAAGAGAAATCATTTCGCACCGGTGAGCCGGCACCCAAAGAGGTCCCCGAAGATGTTCTGCGAAGCATCCTCGATATTTCTGATGAGACGTAATTTTTTCTACACGTACATCGTGGGGAGTACGGCGCTTTTTCTAGCGCCGTTGTTTGCATCCGCAATGGTTTCCATTACCGAAGTAATGTATGACCTTGCTGAAGGGGGAGATAGTGGCCGTGAGTGGGTCGAGGTCCAAAACACAGGGACAGGGCCAGTCACACTCACGGCATGGAAATTTTTTGAAGGAGAGGTGAATCACGGACTCACGCTTTCGCAGGGGAGCGAGACGATCCCCGCGAGCGGAGTAGGTATCATTGCGGACAACCCGGCAAATTTTCTTGTGGACCATCCCGGATTCTCAGGCACGATCTTTGACAGTTCGTTCTCACTTTCAAACACCGGTGAGACGCTCACACTTCGCGATGAGAATCTTGCGGACGCAGACACGGTTTCGTACACAAGTGAGCAGGGTGGGGCAGGCGACGGCAATTCGCTCCAAAAAACCGGCGGATCGTGGCGCGGTGCCACCCCAACACCCGGTACTGTTTCCGGTGCGCCTACTCCACCAGAAGAACCCGCCCAAGAGTCAGAGGCCAAAGTAGTCACCACCCCAACTACTCCTGCGACCGAGCAAACCCCAACCCCTACATCCCAGGGCTCTGGCGTACGTACGACGTGGCCCGAGGAGCCGCAGGTCTTTGCTGATGCCGGTCCTGCGGCGCGCATTGGCATTGCAGGCGCAGACCTGGTGTTTGAGGGGCGTGCGTGGGGCGTGAACAAGAACGAGCCCATCCAGAGCGCGCGTATGCTCTGGACGTTTGGTGACGGTTCATCAAAGGAAGGGAATCTCGTCACGCATCGCTTTTTGTATCCGGGAATCTATACCGTAGTGCTCGAGACGACCGCAGGATATTTTTCAGGCACTGACCGTGTTGAAGTGAAGGTGGTGCCGGCAGAGCTCGCGATCGTCCGCGTGAAGTCCGGCCCGCAAGGGTTCATCGAGATCGCGAACCGCGGAAATGAAGAGATCGATCTTTCGTACTGGATGCTTCGCACAGGCGATCGCACGGCAGTCCTTCCGCGCAACACGTTCGTTGGTCCTCGCCGCACGATCGTCTTTTCAGAAGAATCAACAACACTTTCGGTACCCGTGGTGGGGGATGTGGTGCTCCTATATCCTAACGGGACGCTTGCTGTTTTATATGATAGTGCACGCGGGCAGTCTGTGGTGCCATTCGTCGCGCTTGCTCCGGTAAAAAACACAAGTACTGCTGGTGCCACGCTTCCGTCTATAAACACACCCTCGCGCACACTCGCCAGTACGAGCATGGTGAGCGCCGCACTCGATGTACCGCTTCCCGAAGGGTTGGGCGCGTCACTCTTGAGTACTGTAGGAACTTCGAACGGTACCGCACCGCTCTGGCCCTGGCTTGTGGCAGTTGTCGTCCTTGCGCTTGGTACGATCGGCACTGCATTCCATATTCGCCGCAATGAACCGGCACTCCTTGAAGCCCCCGCGCTCTCCGCAGATGATTTTGAAATTCTTGAGGCAGAAGACGAGGAGTCAGGCAGAAAAGATTCAAACCCCATCCCGTTTTGAAATAGTTGCCAAACCCCGAGAAAAGAGTAGTCTGAAAGAGGATTTTCAGACCCTTCACATAGAGAGGATACGACAATGACGCGAGGTCTCGGTAATGGCGGTCACGGCACCCAAGCTCGAACTGGTTATTCCCCGGCATCAACTCCTTCGAAACAGGGGAGGGGAACGCCGAAGCAAGAGAAGCTTCGGCGTGGTAAACACGCAACCCCTTCTCCGGCGCAACGGATCTTGTTTCGACACAAAAGTCCGAACACCACGAAGTGTGTGTATGTGCTCGACACCAATGTGTTGATGCATGATCCGAGCGCTCTGTTTCGCTTCAAAGAGCATGATGTTTTTTTTGCACAGAAAGTGCTCGAGGAGCTTGATGATAACAAGAAAGGGCTTACGGAAGTTGCAAGAAACACGCGACAGACGCTAAGGTTTCTTGACATGTTAACTAAGGACAAGACGAGAACTGATATTCTGTCAGGTATCCCTCTTGTCCCTCCGGAGCACCTCGCTCGCGAGTTATCGCCGACAGGGAAGATCTTTTTCGAAACAGGAGCACATGGCCGTGCAGGGAGTCAAGATGTGTAGCATTGCAGCGTCAAGTTTACACACGCACACTCCCGGAGCTTCTCTAAGGGTGTCTTTCCTTCC
>MHUZ01000027.1:956-10407 GCA_001823605.1 Candidatus Yonathbacteria bacterium RIFOXYD1_FULL_52_36 | reverse complement strand
GGTTCAGGCAGTACAAAAACAATCGAAAGGGGTTCTATAGACAGAGGAGATCGTTATGATCACACTCCCTTGATATAGTATCCTTTTCTTCATACACAAAGGAGGAAAGACCCATGAAAAAGTTACTGAAACGTATTCTTGGTCCTCACGAAACAACCCCTTCTTCTTCCCGTCCCGAGGACGGCGCTGTTGCTCGTTCCGCGGTCAAAAAAACCGGACCAAACGTGACACGTGCACTGTTTCGCGCCCAACAAAAACTGGCACTAAGTGATGATGATCACCCTGGTGTCAAAGCCGCTCGTGAACGGGCTGATCGACTCAACAGAGAAGCAGGAATTCATAAGAAGGTCTCGTGAGTAACCCTCCCCCATCCACAAAGGCGCCCTCTGGGCGCCTTTTGCTTTGGAAAAATTTTGCAAAAGAAAACCGGGTTCCTTATGGAACCCGGCCGAACTGCGTTGGGAAGGTTTAGAATGAGGCCTGCCCTGCCTCGACACCTTCCGGAGTTTTGCGCCATTCTTCGAAACGTTGTTGGCGCTCATTTTCTTTTTGCTCGGCAATCATATCATTAGGAGCGCCGAGCTCAACAGTGACGCGGATGTCCCGATGCTCATCCAGGAACGAGCAAATCAACTCTTCGTCCTGGAATACCACCCGGAGACACTCACCGTTCTCCGAAACGTACTCCACCGCTTCGTCGACCGGATTGCTCATACGTTGAGCAATCTGCAAGCCACCGAAGATTCCAAAAACAATGCCGAAAACAAAAAGCGTTATCTTGCGAATCATGTCCTTCCCCTTTTTTGATGAGCTCTTACTGATTTTTAGTATAGCATATTTAATATAAAAAGTCAAGCCCCTATATGGGGCTTGATCGAAGAATCGCTATTCACGTTTATGGTATAAACCTCCAGAAGTACGGGCTGAGTGCCTCATACACCACCGCCAAGAACAGTACTACCCACCCCACCACAAACCATTCGGCGGGGCCAAATTCTCGCGGAGAACGAATCAATCGCTTCTTCTCTTCTGTGTCCATCGCATCACCTCCTCAAAAGAACCGTTTCTTAATTTGCAGTATACCTATTTCTCCACAAAAGAAAACCCCAGACAAAATATGTCTGGGGTTTTCTTTTGAATTGAGAATAGGATATACAAATGCGCTTTCTATTGTTCCGTCCGGCCTGCAACACAAAGTGTTACAGGACTTTTGCTCCAGTACCTCCGGAGCACGGGATTCCTATTTAGAGTTAGAGAATCATTACTCCACTCTCCGAAGAGAATGACCGACCGTGTAAGCATTCGCCGAAGCGAACACAACACGCATGGAATTGATCCACGACCAGCTTCCGCTAGCCGTGCCTTGTTACGACTTACTCCCTGTCATCGAGCTTACCTTAGACCCTGCAAGCAGGGGCTTCGGGTACTCCCGACTCCCTTGAGTTGACGGGCGGTGAGTACAAGACTTGAGAACGTATTCACCGCGGTATAGCTGACCCGCGATTACTAGCGATTCCAGCTTCATGAGGTCGAGTTTCAGCCCTCAATCCGAACTGAGGCCACGTTTATTAGGATTGGCTCAGGGTTACCCCGTCGCGACCCGTTGTCGTGACCATTGTATCAAGTGTGCAGCCCAGGGTATCAAAGGGACATGCTGACCTGGCGTCATCCTCGCCTTCCTCCCAGCCCAATGCTCGCGAAGCTTATGCTTCGTGCTCACTGGGCTGGGCAGTCTCGCCTGACAAATATAACAGGCAACGAGGGTTGCGTTCGTTACCCCACTGAAGGGAACAATTCAAACCACGAACTGACGACGGCCATGCATCACCTGCCTATACGTCCTTGTGAGAAATTCTTTCTTTCAAAAGAACGTCGTATAGGTTTCAAACCCTGGTGAGGTTCTTCGTTTACCGTCGAATTAAGCCACCTGATCCACCGCTTGTGCAAGTCCCCGTCTATTCCTTTGAGTTTTAATCTTGCGATCGTACTTCCCAGGCGGTTCTCTTAACGCGTTAGCTACGCCTCTCAGAGGGTCGATACTCCAAAAGACTAGAGAACATCGTTTAGGGCGTAGACTACTGGGGTATCTAATCCCATTCGCTACCTACGCTTTCGTGCTTGAGCGTCAGAAATGTGCCAGTATGCTGCCTTCGCCTTTGGTGTTCCCCATGATATCAACGGATTTCACCCCTACACCATGAGTTCCGCATACCTCTCACACTCTCAAGCAATACCGTTTCTTTCGCGATTTCCCGGTTAAGCCGGGAGCTTTAACAAAAGACTAATATCGCCGCCTTCCGCACCCTTTACGCCCAGTGATTCCGGATAACGCTCGGGGCACTCGTATTACCGCTGCTGCTGGCACGAGTTTAGCAACCCCTTATTCATGAGGTACTATCAATAACTTTCTCCCTCATAAAAGATCTTTACATCCCGAAGGACTTCATCAATCACGCGGCGTCGCTCCATCAGACTTTCGTCCATTGTGGAAGATTCTCGACTGCAGCCACCCGTAGGTGTATGGTCCGTGTCGCAGTACCATCGGTGGGGGTCAGGCTCTCACCTCCCCTAAACGTCATAGCCTTGGTAGTCCATTACACTACCAACTAGCTGATATTCCGCAGGCCGATCCAAAAGCGATAAATCTTTCCTCCGAAGAGATATCGGGAATTATCCAATCTTTCGACTGGTTATGCCCGACTTTTGGGTACGTTCCTACGTGTTACTACCTCGTTCGCCGTGGGTCTAAACCCACTCGACTTGCATGCCTTATCCACGCCGCCAGCGTTCATCCTGAGCTAGGATCAAACTCTTAAGTATAAGAACAGACTAGGTCTGTTCTTCAGACGGAACAAGAGAAAACGTATTTGCATTTAATCTTGAACCTTTTGTTCTTGCTTAGTATTCCTATTCTGTTTTCAAGGGACCTCCCCAAAGCCCGAAGGCAGGGAGAAATCAAAAACGCCTCTCTCAAAGCGTTTCGTCTATTATAGTCGCCCTAGGATAGAAGTCAACCCCTTACATTTTCCATAAATCCCTTAGAAAACAAGCGGAAAATGAAGCTCTGTATTATTAAAAAAATACGCCCGGTCGACAGCGTCGACCGGGCGCACATACCATGCGTTCCCTACTGCCTTATGCGGCCTTATACGGCTGATAGATCCGTTCTTCTTTGGAAACCGGTTCGATATTGAACATGCAATGCTCGGAAACAATGAGTGATTCCACCGCGCCGGCATTGTGCCGAAACACAACCTGGTACCGCTTACATCCGCTCCTGGATGACTTAACATGTCTTCCAACGACCCGCACATCGATATCCTTCGGACCGCGATGACGCTCGTATGCCGTGATCGCACTGGTCACAAAACGATGGAACTCCGCACAGCACCCATAGTATCCGATAGCGTTGTTTACACGTTCGGCCTCAAGGTTGCGGTGCAATTCATTCAGGTCGTTGAGTGTTGCGACCCGCTCCTGTTTGAGCGCAATGACCCCGGGAAGCAACATGACAATGGTGCGCCCCTGACCATCCAAACCTTCTTTCATCTTTGTTTTCATCAGCCCCTTCTCCTTTTTGATTGACTGCTCAAGAGAAACCAACGTCTCCCTTCCGGGAAAAAGTATGCACCCGCGAGGGCGCGGACGCAAGGGGCAACTGTGGATTACGCGGGGAGCTTTCTTGTTTCCTCTAACAAAGAGCGCCGAACTGAGATTCCTCAGTTCGGCACATGATTACTTCAATTTAAACTGTGTTGCCGCGTAGTCCCGAAAATATTCTTTCCCTGATGCTCCCCACATGCGTACACCTCGAAGCTCAATGTACGGCTCCAGATACTGGCGAAGCTTTTGTCCTTCTTCTCCCTCCAGCAACTGATTGATCTCTTGATATTCTACAGAGTCAGAAAGTTTTCTATTGAGAGAAATATTCCCATCCAATACTTTGGCAAATGCATCAACGGCCATGAATGTTACCTTTTCAGCAAGGGCATCCATTTCTGCATTTGCTTTAAAGAACGGCACTAGGGGGAAACGATACCCACACAACTTGTACACTGTGTTCCCAAACTTTTGATAAGCGGTCATGGTCACACTCCTGCGATAAACTCTGACATAATTATACCATAGTTTATACTATAATGTCAAGTTTCTCAAATAAGGATCTTCTTCAATCCCTCTCGATATTGAGACCGTTGCGCCCCTGGTAAATCTGCCTTGTGGATAGGTAACCCCTACTTCACTGCCCCTTTGCGTGTTTCCATTTCAACCAAGAGTGGGCTTGCCAAGAATACCGATGAGTACGTACCGATCGCCATACCGATGAGAAGGAGGAGCGAGAAGTCACGCGTTGATTCAGGGCCCCACACAAAGAGCGTGGCGAGGACGATCATGATGGTAAGTGTCGTGTTGATCGAGCGTGTGAATGTCTGCATCAAACTCTTCCCCACCGTCTCAGAAAAATTATCAGAAATTTTAAGTTTCAAGTTCTCGCGCACACGGTCAAAGACCACAATCGTATCGTGTACCGAAAGACCCAAGATAGAGAGGAGCCCTACCACGAAAAGTGTATCGATCTCTTTGCCAAGCCAGGCAAACACACCGGCAGGAACGATCACATCATGGAGAAGCGCCACCGTCGTGATGAAACCGTACTTCCATGATGACACCGGCTCCGAAACCTTGCGAAAGGCAAACGCAATGAAGAACACGATGCCGAGAACAACCGCCACAAGAGCGATCCATGCGCGAGAGCGAAGCTCTTCACCAATGACCGGCCCGATAGAGTTGAACCGTATTTCGTTCACCTGAGCTGTCCCTCCGAGTGATGCGGCGGCAAGTACTGCACTGTGCTCGTTTTTGGTCTCATCGAGTGAGCGGCTGCGAATAAGGTATGCATTCTCACCGGCTTCCTGAATATGCGCCTCAATGCCGAGCGGTGAGAGCGCATTCGTGAGCGTCTCGGCATCCGGTCGTCCGTTAGGGTATTCAAGTTCAATGATCGAACCGCCTTTGAAATCGATGCCGAAGTGAAGTCCTTTAGTTACAAATCCGATGACCGAAAGCACCACCAGTGCTCCTGAGAGTAAAAAGAATAGTGCGCGTTTCTGTACGATGAACATAGTGGTTATTATGATTGTTTAGTTTGTCCGCCGACCGGAGCACCTGAAAATCCGCTTCCAAAAAAGAATAGTGCCTTGCGGGAAGTCCCCTTAATGTCGAGCGCAAACAGAAGTGTTCGCGTGATCGTAAGCGCTGAGAACATCGACACCATGACGCCGAGTCCAAATGTGAGCGCAAACCCCTCGATCAGGCTCGTGCCGAACCAAAAGAGAATGACCGCGGTGATGATACTTGAAATGTTCGAGTCGCGGATCGAGAGCCATGCGCGCGCAAATCCCTCGCGCACCGCATCGGCCACCGTGCGACCCTTCTTGAGCTCTTCCTTTGTTCGTTCGAATACCAAAATATTGGCATCAACAGCCATGCCAATCGAGAGAATGAACCCTGCAATACCCGCCGCGGTAATCGTTACCGGAACAAGCTTGAAGAACACGAGCATGAGCGCGGTGTAGATGAGGAGCGCTACTGATGCCACCACGCCAGGGAGGCGGTACCAGAGAACCAAAAAGATCATGACGCCAAGAAGGCCCCAGACGCCTGCCCAGATACCGGCATTGAGCGCCTGAGCACCGAGCGGTGCACCAATGGTCTGCGTTGAGAGAAGTTCAAGACGGTCAACAGGGAGCGCACCTGAGTTGAGCCTCCCCACAAGCTCTCTTGCCTCTTCCGGAGTAAAGCTTCCCGTGATCTGTGCCTGACCGTCGAGGATCGGCTCCTGGACGACCGGCTCGGTAATGGGCTGCGTGTTGCCGAGCTCGCGATCAAGAAACACGGCGATCGGCTTGCCGACAAGCTCCGTGGTGAGGTCGGCGAACATCTTCTTACCCTCTTCGTTGAACGTGAGGAGAATGTACGGATTGCCCGTGGTCGGATTAAATTCGAGCGTTGCCTTCTGCAAGAATCGTCCCGTAAGGCCGGTGTTCTCATAGGGACCTGCGATGAGCACCGGGTCGAGCACGAGCTCCCCGCCCTCGCTCTCTGCCTTCCTGAATGCATCGAGTGCCTTCTGGTACGCTTCAAGCTCCGCGTCCGAACGCGGCTTCATGAATTCAAGCGTCGGCGTTGCTTTGATGGTCTGGACCGCCTGATCGACATTCGTTACTCCAGGAAGCTCTACAAGGAGACGCTCTTCGTTCTCAGCTCCACCGCGCTCCACCTGCACGATCGGCTCCATGACCCCAAAGAGGTTCGAGCGCTTCTCGATAATATCGCGGAGGCTTGCCATCGCGTCTTCAACCTCATTTGCTGGAATCGATGAAACGTCAGCGCGGTATACAAGCTGAATACCACCGGAGAGGTCGAGACCGAGACGGAACGGTCGTTCCGCAAAACGCTCTTCCCCCGGAATGGCGTACTGTGCACGAATGGTCGGCTCTGAGACCGCCACATAATAACCGACCAGAATACCGCCGAGGAGCACCAGGAGTGCCAGGAATCGAGTTTTAAGCATGATTTCAGGATTATAGCGTAGAGCGAGGACGGGCACAAGAACAGCAGTTTTTGTGTATCGTCCGAACGATTGCGCTTATATTGTAATCAATATAGGGTTTTTCCAGCCTTTTGCAACTCCACCACCAGGATCTTCACCAACTCATGAAGGAGCACCACGAGTTGTTCTTGCAAGGTGCGGATCTGCGTTTGAAGCACATCCTTGCTCGACGTAGCGGTCACGGGTGTTGTGGTAGAGGTCGCTACTACAGTTGTCGTTGTTGCGGTGGGCACCAGAACTGGATCCGGGAGTGTCGATTGTCCCCCGCCCGAAGGCGCTCCTGACGGAACACCCCCTTGCACTACCGCTTCGTTGACCTCAAACGTGTGCGTAGAGTATCCGCCACCGTAGTCAAAGGTGAGTTGTCCGCTGGCATTTGCGGTTGCTCTGCTGTGCTCAACACCGTCGACGAGGATACGATACTGTCCACCGGGGGCGAGGTCGCCCACGGTGTGTGCCGTGGTGGTGGCAATGCTTGAACTTTCCGTCCACACCTTGCGGTACGCACCCTCCGTCTGCCATGTTGAAACCGCGACGTTCATCCACTCATCGTAGTTTCCTGCACCGAACCCACCTGAGGGGGTTACGCGCAGATCAGCAGTCGCCTCAGTAGACGTTGCCGTGGTGGGACGGTATTTCCCGTCACGGTAGATCCGTGAGGTCACGCCGCCGACGGGGATCCGGTGCGTCCCGATCGTGTACGACGGCTGGTATTCGTATGGACCTGCATCAGGAGTGCCGTAGATGGGGTTGCCGAGGGCGTCAGTCGTGACACCTGAGATGGTGGTGCCACTGTCGATTCCGGGTGAAAAATTTGCAGGACGAAAATCGCCAGTCCCCGCGCTCAGGAAAAGTGGTGTTACGCTCTCAGTGTTGCCGGTACCACGGTACGCAGTATGCGCACTCTGCCATACATCATCCATCACATTGTAATCAGCCGTAAAGCCAGTCATTGAAGATGGCGACGTAAAACTGATCGGCCGACTGCCATTACCCGAAAATAAATTATTTTTAATCGAGGCATTGGTCCCCGTGTACGCAATAGTGAGTCCGCTTCCCCCATTTCCATACAAAAGACAGCGATGCACAGTTAATCCTGTCGTCAAGGTGCTATAGATACCGCTCTCATCATTGGCGGTCGCCACACAGTCGCGTATTGTGGGGGAGGTCGCCACAAGAAAATTAAACCCGGTGGTGGAGTCATACACTTCAATACCAATAAGGCTGGCTGCTGTAGAGCCACTTAGATTGACCCCCGCAGTGTTGGCGTATCGCACGACAATATTTTGGTACGTAGTGTAACTCGCACCCCCAATACCGTAACTCCGCGCTCCCGCCTCGGCATGAAATGTGTTGATATCCTCTCCTGAGGCAAGGCGATAATAGAGTACATTTGATCCCCAGTACCACTCTCCGGGTTCGAGCGATGCAGCATCGGCGTTCCACCCGCGTTTAGTCAAATTTGAGATTGATACTCCAGTGGCAACAATCCATGGGTCAGTCGTGAGTGCGCGCTGATAGGTGTCGGCGTTTCCTCCCCCGTATGTGGTCCAGCTGTCTGAAATGTCATCGCTCGCCCAGATTTCCGGTTTTGAGCTTGTGGATACACCTCGAAAGGTAATGCGTTGTGATGCAGTAGCGGTCTGTGTTGCAGATGAAAGCGTTTCGCGGTAAGGGGTGCCGGCATTGCGTACAATAACGACTGTATCGCCGGGACCGACAAGAGACCGCGCTTTGGCAATAGTTGCCCACGGTGCTGCTTGTGTACCGGTGTTGCTATCGCTCCCCAACACATTGTCAACATAGAACGTATATCCAGATTCATATCCAGAAATTACGGTAATCGTTCGTGTTGATGCGGAGCTTGTTGCGGTTCCCCCGCCGTTCACCGCTTTGATATACCACGTGTGTGTGCCCTCAGAGAGAGTGGCTGTTGGCGTGGTCGAGGTGCCCACAATTATGTCCTTATCAAGCACCCCATCAACATAGAGCTGGTAGTGCGAAACGCCAAGATAACTCGTGGGGGCACCCCACGTAAATGTCGGGGTCACCGAGGCGGCTGCCCCATCGCTCGGAGAAGAGAGGCTAAAGCTCGATGAAAAATGGATCTCACTTTGGGTATAAGGTCCATGGATCGCATACGTATCAATGCGCGAAAAATTTGCGGAGGCGTCGGTTGCATTGTCAGCCGTGAACCATACGAAGTACGCATTCGTGAATGCTGTATAGATCGGAGCCGTCGAAGTTGCCGTCGTCCCTGTATATTCGGTGATCTTAGTGCCACCAAGCGCCTGTATCTCGCTTAGGGTGAGTTGGTTCGCCTGAAACCCAGGACTACTCGAAAACTGAAAGAGCACCTCCTTGACCCGCCTTGTTTGCTTGAACGGGTACACCGTGAATGTCAGTTGGCCGAGACTGTTTGTAGATGTTGCTACCGAGGGAGACTGTAAAAAGATCTCGGCGTCAGTGAATGCTGTGGCAGTCGCATGGTTGACCTGCCCAAACCCGTAGTCAGTAGCATCATAGCCAGTGTCCCAGTTAGTGCCTGTCTGCCGCATCGCGGCTTTTACGTCGTACCAATTCCAGGCGGGGTGCTGATAGCGCAACACCGCCATGATGCCGGCATTGGCTCCCGTAAGACACGAGAGTGTTGATACACAGAATAGTGTCGGATCGATCGTCCACTCAACACCATGTCTGCTCGCCCATCCACCTCCTCCTGGTGCAGTAATGAATGACGGAGGAACATTGTTGGGGCTCGTGGTGAGCGCAAGGTTGTGCGTAAGATCAACCCCATCGTACAGGTTGTACTGAGTCACCGTATCGCCAAGACCGGTATTG
>MHUZ01000027.1:0-944 GCA_001823605.1 Candidatus Yonathbacteria bacterium RIFOXYD1_FULL_52_36 | reverse complement strand
GAACGATGACGAGTAGATTTGATAGGGCGCCTGCGAAGCAACGGCGGCACCGTTGTGATCGTAGTAGGTTGCAGTCGTATCAAACAATGGCGTACAGCAAAGGCTATACCCACCGCTGCCATTCAAGTTCGTACTATGTACAATGATTTCATTTCCCAAGTACCCGCTTCCCAGCAGCTGCGTTACCACACCGCTGGCCTGAGAATATGCGTGACGAGAGTTCACGAGCACCTTCACCACTGCCTCAGCCGATGAAATACCCATACTCAGAAAGAACGCCAGGGCAACTACCCCGCGCCACAGCGTCCACCTCTTTGCTGTCCTTCGGTCACTCTTCACAAAACCATCATAACGCGCCTTCCCTCTCCCGACCACTGGGCGAATCAGTACGCATGTGGTAGAACGCATACACGCCAAAGCCTATCGCAAGTCCTAAAAGGTACCCGCCTAAAATATCGATCGGAAAATGTACTCCCGCCGCGACCCGCGCGAAACCAATGAGAAGCGGTACAGCGGCAAACCAATACGCCGCCCGACGATGGTAAAAATAGAGCGAACCGACAACCGATGCAAAAAAGGCTGTGTGGCCTGAGGGAAATGCACCAGAACCGTCAAGTGCACTGACTGAAATAAGCGGGGTGATATCTTCGAGCGCAACAAATGGTCGCGGTTCTGCAAAGAATTCTTTGAGCGCAAGCGCAAGGAACCATGAGAGCATCGCTGCTGAGAGTATCACCACGCCATCACGCACCCCTCCCCCCTCATCCTTGTGGTGAAAAAAGAATATAACGAGAATCACCGCAACGAGATACGCAAAGGGGTTGGTAAGAAAAATAATGAGCGTATCCCCCGCCTCACTTCTTCCCGCAAGCCCATTGAGTACGTGGAACAAGGAATCGTTCATGCCGCACAAAGTTATTGCTTTTTAGTTTTGCGTTCTCCCT
>MHUZ01000026.1 GCA_001823605.1 Candidatus Yonathbacteria bacterium RIFOXYD1_FULL_52_36 | reverse complement strand
CAACACCGGTCGAACCGATATACATTCCCGGACGCTTACGTACCGGCTCAAGCCCTTCAAGGACGACAATATCCTCTGCTCCATATCCGCTATCTTTTTCGGTCGATTTTGCCATGTGTTTATGAGAAAAAGGCCCTAAAGGGGGTCTTTTTATACAAGTACTAGTATATCAAATTTTTGGGTCGCACACCACCCTCTACAAGGCCTCAAACACCGCCAATTTGCGCCAAAACCGCTTGAAGCGGTCCAAAGTGACGAACTGACCCTTTCCCTCTTTTTCTGTGTACGCATCCGGGTCGTGATAGTAGAGCCCCTTGACCACCCCTTCCTCGATCTCAAAACCGACCACGAGCACCAGATGGGGCTTGGTAGCATCGTCAAACCCTTTTGCCGCAGACACAAGAACGGTTCTCCCCTCCTCAACCGCAGCAACGATCTCGTTTACACCCACATCAAGAAGCTGCGCGCCGTTCTCGCCCTCTCCTTTGAATTCTTTCCGCATGAGCGCAACTCCGTGCTGTGCAGCAAGCTTCACCAGACCATCGTGGACCCAGCCAATAGTATCGCGGTAGGCGCCGATTGCTCTCCCTTCTTCAATGAGTGCGTCGAGAGAGATCGCTGTGCCACGGTGCGCAAGGACCATCGCCACACACGCAACACCGCATGCACGCCACTGCCAATCTGCGTCAGTTACATTGACCCGCTGAGAATAGTACGGGACGTTCCAGATCATATTAGCGAACTTGAAATCCTTCTTGTGCGTTCAAGGTGTTCGTAATGCGGTCCATAATACCGTTCACCTCCTCGTCAGTGAGCGTTCGCTCCGGCGACTGGAACACCATACGGAATGCGTACGATACTTTTTCAACCTCGCCGGTCTCTTTATTCTTTTTTTCAAAACGGTCAAAGAGTGTTGGTCCCTGCACGCGAAGATCTCCCACTTCTTGCGTGATCAAATCCTTAAGACTCTCCTCTTCGACGTCTGCCGGAACAAACACGGCTATGTCGCGCGCAATGAATGGATATGCTGAAAATGTCTGGTAGCGGATAGGGGTGATCTGGAATGCAAGTGTCTCGCCATACGTATCGGGAGCATTGATCGCCGTGGCTAACTTTGTAAGATCCAGTTCGATCAATGAAACTGGAGGCGTATGCGGCTGTAGGTACGGCCCAATATCTGAAACTCCGAGAGCGTGCTCAATCGCCGCCTTTGCCTCAAGAAAAAGCTCCTGCACACGCGCCACGCTTTGTTTTCCGCCACCCAGCACGTCAATGCCGATCCCGAGCGCAATGTGTTCTCCTTCAACGCTTGGGAATACGCCCCCAATCTCAAAGATTTTCACCTCGGAAAGCCCGAGGAGCGGCGCATTGCGCGCATTAAGGGTAAGTGCCTCGGAGAGCCCGCGCACAAGATTTTTGCGCAAATGGCTCTTGTCTGACGCAAATGGATTTGCAAGTGCGACTGGTCCTTCGCTGGAGAACGCGTAGGTCTGCGCCTCGGAGAAGCCAATGTTCGCGAGGGCACTGCGAATCGCCTGCGCGCAATAAAATTCACGGTGCACGGTAGGAGAAAATTCTGTGGTCGGAAGTGCGCGGGGAGAGATCTTTTCGTACCCATAGATACGCCCAATTTCCTCCGCAAGATTTTCTTTCGTTTGGATATCCAATCGTTCTCTAGGTACCGTTACCGCAAGGCGCGCTTCAGGTGCGGCCATTCTTCGAAACCCGACCACCGTTTTGAACTGTGTGCTTGTCGCAAGATCTTCCACGACCACCGCCCCCTTCGCACGTGTTGCATGAGCGACCTTGCCATCGCCTAAGTACACCCCCACATGGTCAACACCCTCTGGAATCTTTGCTCCCGGAATATACTCAATACTCTCGTAGTAGATCGTCCCAACACCGGTATTCGAAAATACGAGATCCCCCGGCAATGCCTCCTGCTCCGAGATCTTTTTACCAAAAACATACTGATCAACCGTCCTGCGCGGAATCGTAATGCCCGCTTCTGCGAAAAGGTGCACCGTGAACGACGAGCAATCAAAAGCGCGCGGCGCATCATACGAAACACTGGCACCATAGTGATACGGCACACCCACGAACTCCTGCGCTCGGACTGAAACCTTTTTGAGTGGGTCCGCGACCTGCTCAACAGAAAATCCTTCCCGCTCAAGAAGCGCTTGAATCTCTGGTTCCGTAATGTCCGTACCGAGTATCGCATTTGCTTCACGCGCCGAAATGCCGGTTCGATACGGCGCGTGCGCGCGCGGGTACGCATCAGCACGGTCAGTCACCTCACCGCCGGCAATTTCAAGAATAAGCCCCGTGAGGCGATCCATTGCCTCCGCGGCGAGCTCCGATGTGATACCGTTCTCAAAACGCTTTGAGGCATCCGTGCGAATCCCTACACGCTGAGAAGTTTTGCGAACGCGCGTCCCGTTAAAATTTGCTGCTTCAAGTAGTATGTCGGTCGTCTGTGCATCCACCTCTGCATGCTTCCCGCCTTTTACTCCCGCAAGCGCAAGCACGTGATCACCTGAAGCAATAACGAGCATGTTCGGGTCGAGCGCAATCTCCTTTCCATCAAGCGTCGTGATCGTTTCCCCCTCACGTGCATTGCGCACATTGATCGCAATAGTTCCGGAAGTACCCATGAGTTTATGCGCGTCAAACGCATGGAGTGGCTGCCCCACATCGAGCATGACAAAGTTAGTCGCATCAACAATGTTATTGATGCTCCGCTGACCGAGCGCTTCAAGCCGCTCTTTGATCCACGCAGGCGAAGGACCAACCTTCACCCCGGCAATACGTGCTCCAACGTACCGAGACACGTCCGTTCCGTCTTCAGTAGTGATCTGGAGCGCATCTCCCTCCACTTCCCATGACACCCCTGCACGCAGATCTTTTATGGGCAGATTAAGGATCGCACCGATCTCGCGCGCCATGCCACGATGTGAGAGACAGTCGTGCGCGCGGTCAGGCAGGACTTTGATGTCGAGCACTGTGTCGCCAGCAACCGCTTCAACCGACTCCACTTCAAATGCGTGAAAAATGATCGCGAGAGAAAGCTCCTCTGGAGACGGGAGCGGTTTTTCAAAATATTCGGAAAGCCAACGGTATGAAAAAAGCATATTAGAATTGATTCACCACACGAAGGTCGCCTGAGTAGAGCAGGCGCACATCGTCGATCCCCCATTTGAGCATCGCGAGACGGTCGACGCCTCCGCCAAACGCAAATCCGCGATACACGTTCGGATCGATACCTCCGTGCGAGAGCACATTCGGATGCACCATACCCGCACCCATCACTTCAATGAAGCCGGAACCTTTACACACATTACAGCCGGAACCTTTACATTTAAAACAGGTCACATCCACTTCAACTCCCGGCTCCACGAAAGGAAAGAAACTTGGGCGAAGCCGGATCGCCGTATCCTCGCCATACAATTTTTTAAAGAACCGATCAAGCGTCCCTTTCAAGTGCGCAAGCGAAATATCTTTGCCGACCACCAACCCTTCAAGCTGGTGGAATTGCGCTTCATGCGTTGCGTCGGTCGCTTCATTGCGAAATACTTTTCCGGGTACCACGATCGCAAACGGCGGCTCGTGCGTTTTCATATACCGTATCTGCACCGGTGAGGTGTGGGTACGGAGCACAGTCTCGGGAACCCCCTTGATCCAAAAGGTGTCCTGCATGTCGCGCGAAGGGTGGTCCTTGGGAACATTGAGTGCGTCAAAGTTGTGGTATTCAGACTCAATCTCCGGACCCTGCGCAACTTCAAAACCCATCTCGACAAAAAGCGAGACGGCTTCACGGAGCACGAGGGTTATAGGATGGAGATGCCCTTTCGGCGCTTGTGGTTCCATATGGGCATTATACTGCGTAGCGAGACAGACGCAAAAATACTTCCTTTCAGGAGCCGCCTCTCGGGCTTGAACCGAGGACCTACGGTTTACAAAACCGTTGCTCTACCAACTGAGCTAAGGCGGCAGGTAACTTTTAATCTTTATACACTAAACACGTTTTGTATCCAATCCCTGGGCCTACCAAGACAGCTAGACCGGCAGGTGATTCTAAATTATATACACTATAACTATTTCTGTCTCCACTCCTGAGCCTACCAAGACAGCTGATACGGCAGATAACTTTATCTTGATGGCGTGCTATTTAAGAACCCGCCCTCTTGCTTCACTACGCGATTCCTTCTTGTGTCGTGCGATGTCCTTAAGATACACAGATGCGTTCTCAGGCGCAAGCGGGGTGCGCGCCCTTCCCCTCACAAGATCCGTGACTGAAGAGAGGCGGTGCTGGAGACGAGACTGAACATGAGTAAGTCCTCGAATCACCTTCCGCAGAAAAGCCACACCAAACGCAAGTATGTGCTCGTGTGCGAGGAGCATAAGCTGTCGACCGATCTTCTGACTGATCCGGTAGTATTCTGCGGCTTTTATCGAAAACTCTCGATAGAAACGATACTGGAGCGGTGTGTGGTGTGTTGCTCCCGCAAGCGCCCAGACTTTAAACCCCAACATGAGGGAGATTCCCCCAAGAGAAGTAAAGAACAGCGTTGTGAAGAGAGTCGTCATTGCGTGATTACTCCGAAACCGCGAAGCGCACGATCCGGCGAACCTCAATACGTTCCCCGAACTTCTGAGTAGCCGCATCGATTACTTCTTTTACGGTGCGTGAATCATCTTTGACGAACAACTGCGCAAGGAGTGTTTGCTCGCCAAAATAGGTGTCCACTTTCCCTTTCAACATTTTCTCTTGAATGTCAGCTGGCTTGCCTGACTCCTCTACTTCTTTGCGGAATAGATCCAGAACCTTGGCGCGATCTTCATCAGTAATATCCTTCTCGCCTATGTAGCGCGGGTGCATCGCTGTTGCATGCATTGCAATGTCATACGCAAGCGCTTTGTATTCATCATTTTTTGCCACGAAATCAGTTTCGCATGAGAGCTCTATCATCGTGCCGAGAGCGTGATTATTGTGCACGTATGCACTCACCACACCTGCCCTAAGCTCGCGGTCAGCCTTCTTTGAAGCTGACTCTGCTCCCTTCTTGCGCAAGATCAAAAGCGCCTTTTCCTGATCGCCCTGTGCTTCTTCGAGCGCCTTCTTGCACTGCATGACCGAGATACCGGTCATGTCGCGCAATGCCTTGATTTCATCCATCGTTGCCATAATGAGTTTTTATTATATCAAAAAAACAACCCTGCAAAAACCCCTCCGCATTTCCTTATCTTGCTTAGCTTTTTGTCACCGTCTTCCCTTCTTTCCACGCAGCCGCGATCTCGCTCAAGAAAAAAGCGATGCTTGACGCAGAGGCGTCGTTTGCAGGGATCGGGTATTCGATCTTTCCAAAGTCGCAGTCAGAGCTTGAGAGGCTCATGACCGGAATCTTCATCCCGCGCGCCTCGGCAACCGCAATGTGCTCTTTCTTCGCATCAATGACAAAGAGTGCCGCCGGAAGTTCCTTCATCACCGCAAGACCCGCAAAGTGCTTCTCGAGACGCTCGATCTCGCGATCAATGAGCAAGCGCTCCTTTTTGGTGTACTTGTCGAGCATTCCGCTCCCCCGCTTCTCTACGAGGTCTTCCATGTGCGCAATACGCTTCTTGATCTGAGAAAAGTTGCTGAGCGTACCGCCGAGCCAGCGATTCACTACGTACGGCATCTCGATCGATGACGCGGTATCAATAACTGCTCCCCGTCCCTCATTCTTGGTCCCCACGAAGAGCACCTTCTTGCCGGTGCGAGAAAGCGTGCGAATCACTTCTTTCGCCTCCTCAAGCTGGGCCTTGGTTTTTTCGAGATCAATGATCTCGATGCCGTTCTTGGCACCAAACACAAAATTCTTTGCAGTGGGGTGCCTACGTGAACGAGAAAGACCGAAGTGGGCTCCGGCTTCAAACATTCGCTCGATAAACACCGTATCAGTGGTATTGCTCATATATATTGGGGGAAGTTTATCAGAAAGTACTCTATTGCGCAACCCCCCCTACAAGAAAACACCCACGAGCTTTACGGCTCATGGGTGTTTTCTTGCTTCTAGAACCTAGAGACTCTTACGAGTCCTACCGTTCCTTGATTCTCAAGATATTAAATTCACTTACATCGTTCGGACCCTCACACCCTGTGTCTCTGGGATATGTCCCTCCTGCTGGATTGGGCGTAAGCCCGATATCAACCATTCCATCACTATCATTATCGATGCCGTCCGCGCATTGAAGAGCCTCTGGAGCAGCTCCTTGAGTTTCATTTTGATCGAACGGATTGTAGGGATTGGCGAGGTCGTCGCCGGTATGACAATTGGGGTCAGCTGCGTCGGGAAGATTATCCTCGAGGTCGCTGTTGTCGACTCCATCCGAACATTCAGGATTGTTTTCAGTCGTATCAAGATAACTTGAACATCCAACATCCTGCCCGTAATCGATCCGGCCATCAGGGGGAACATCGTTGTCGACACCATCGCTACACGCCGGCAAGATACGATTTTCATCGTCGATCAGTGGATCGTAGGTTGCATCGCCATCACCTGCGTCGCCATCAATATGACAACTGTCATCATCAATATCCTTAACCACGTCGCCATCGTTATCGATATGGTCACTACACTGTGGATAACGATCAAACGCAAGACAGATCGGCTTCACGCTGCTTGAATCGCTTGTATCTTGATTTGGATTTGCATGGCTTATCGACACCGAGGTGATCCCATTGATCCTCATCTCGGTCACAAGAAGCGTCTCGTTGAGACTCGTATAGTCACGTAGGTCGTCAGTTGATTTTGAAACAGAAATGGTGTCACCTAAATTGTTGAGTACGGCAATCTTCCATTGTTCACCGAGCTGAGGGAATGCACCCGCCTCGACGTGATTATCAAATGATAATGCAGTGATGTCGTAGTCGCTATCCGTCGTAACGCCTGTTACCGAAAATGGTCCCGACGTATCTGAACACCCCGAATCTGCAATTGAGCAGATTTTTCCTCCATTTACTGGCGTTAGTATTGGACTCACCACGCGGATCTTTCCTGCGGGGATCGGTGTTGTAAATGAGCATTCAGACAAGACGGGATTGTTGCTGGTCCGTGATTCGACGACCCAGCGAGTGTCGGTGCCCGTAGCACCCTCTGTTCCCCCGAGAAACACTTCCCCGCCTTCATACGCAATAGCCGAAATATACTCACCACTTCCATAATTCTCTGCAACGACACCCCCTGTGCCAAATGAATCAGGGCCAACATCGCCTGTCTCCCCGTCTCGCTTTTCAATCCTCCATCCATTTGAGCCGATGTCCCTCCCCGCAACATACACATGCTCTGGATCAGCGGCAACACTCAAGATCTCGCCTTCCGGCATGCTGACACCACCGTTCTTTACCCATACTGGCGCTCCGCTACTTTTGCTAAATTTGCGAACGCTCCAGTGCGCTGTATCAGCCCATCCGGAATCATACCCGCCCACAAAAACTCCCGAATCATTAACCGAGATCGCCGTTATAACGTCGTCCGCAGTTGCGCTAAAATCAACATCAATGCCTCCTGCCCACTCGCGCCCAAAATCGCTCTTGCGGATCTTTTCCAGATGCCACATTTTGTTTGTACCATCGAGTTTATACCCACCAACATAGAGATAGTCGTCATCTTGCGACATCGCATATGCGCGTCCGGTAACATCCGGAGAGAGTGACACGGCTCGAATTGGAGTGCTGCAGGCGCACGATGGATTTACCTGGTGGATGACCCATGCCCCCGTATTCTCGTCATTTCCTGCTACGTAAAAATTGGTATCGTTGTTTATGGCATCATATTCACCAAGAGCCGTGTAGTAATGTATTCCGGGGTCGCTTACGTAGTTGCCAATCACTGATCCTGTCCCAGTCGAAAATTTGGTGATCTCAGACCTGTTATCGTTCTCATTAAAACTTATCAGAAGCACATACTTTTTGTTTGAAGGACTTGTCGTTGTCGCGAGGCTCGCCACGGTCGCATGAAGTACTTCATCCTCTCCCAACGTCCCAAAATTATATGCTCCGGAGGGAGTTCCATCCGATCTGTTTCTCCTATCAACATATATATCCCGTGGCGCCCCTGGTGCAACACTCTCCTCTTTTGTTCCGGCCACAAATATTTTACTTGTGGCATTTGGCGAGAATGCAAAGCCGGTGAGACTATAACTCACATCCGTTTCTGCTGTGTACTCGGGTCCCCAGTTTAAAGTGCCGGCGGCACTTGCCGTGAACGGCGCAACAAAAAATGAGAGTGCCATGGCGCCTGCGGTAATTCCTGAAAGAAAACGGCGTGTGGTTTTTTGGTATGTCATGATGCGGTGATTACGATTGTGATTCAAAAGTGATGGCCCCAAATTCGCTGACCCCGGGCGCATTGACATCTTGATCGAGCACAATGATCGCCGACATTCCTGAAGAAATCTCTTCTCGCGCTACCCCTTCGAGGGTTGTACTCTTTGAGATCCGTACGGAATATTTTCGCTCAATGAAAGGAACGGTGTACGATCCACTCAAATCCATCGTTCTGAGTTTATCTTCATCGGGGATCGCAGTACGTACGACAATAACCGTGTCTTCATCTTGATTCTCCACGCTCTCTACAACGGCGTCTAACGTCCTACGGTCTCTTAAGATCTGCGCGACCGTATCCTCACGGGGATCAAAGAAAGCGATCGAGAGTGCCGTAAGTGAATCCTTCTCGTAGATCAATTCTTTAGTGTTGATCGCGACCTGATCGCCCGATACAATATCCGCAACCACCTTTCCTGAAAAGACCGTGTTCTCGTCAAAACTCACCATGTACACCTTCTCGATGAACTGAACGTCCTCTGGTTCAATGTAGCGCAGAGACCCCGAGGAAATGTCCTTAATGTTTGCCCGAACAACGAGCGTTCCCGTGTCCCCCTCCGCTGTGATACTTTCTACAAACCCCGCGAGGTATTGCGACTTTTTGAGCACCTCCTTGTCCGTAAGCACTCCTTTTGGATCAGGTGGCATCTGTTCATTACGCATGACCACGACTCCTACCAGTACGGTCGCTACGAGCAAAAAAGCAGCACTCGCTCTTATTTTTTTCTTGCGTGCGGATTGCACTTCATTCTCTGTCGTGTCCATAGTAACGGGAGGGATTATTTCTACGCTCTTATAAAAATGACATGCGCTGCTTTGTGTGGCGGAGGCCACCAAAAGACCACGCTCTTTCCCTTAGTATAGCGTGCGCGGATATAAACAACCACCAAAACTGTGGAAATCTCGACGTTTACCAAAACCCTGCCGGTCGAGTGTTTTTAAGCTTCTCCCTCATCGTCTTCTCCTTCGGAGAGTGTGCCGGCGAGGGCGGCACTTTGGATCGCCTTCACGATCGGATCAAGGTACCCCGCAAAGATCTTTTGAATGTTGCTCCAGGATTCCTTGATTCGATGGTCAGTGATCCGGTCTTGCAAGATATTGTAAGTGCGAATCTTCTCCGAGCGATCGCCGGTGCCGATCTGCTTGCGACGCTCTGAAGAAAGTGTCTTCGCTTCCTGCTCCCGCTGCGCTTCTTCAACTTTTGCGCCAAGGATCGAAAGTGCTTTCTCGCGGTTCTTGAGTTGACTTCGCTCGCTCTGACAGCGCACCACAGCACCCGTTGGTTTATGGGTCACACGCACCGCGGTCTCAACCTTGTTCACGTTCTGTCCACCGGCACCACCGGAACGTGAGAATTCAAATTCTAGGTCTGCAGGGTTGATTTCAAACTTGATCACATCGCGCACGGGCAAGATCGCTACCGACGCGGTCGACGTGTGTACGCGGCCCGACTTCTCTGTGGCGGGGATGCGCTGGATCCGGTGCACGCCGGTCTCATAGCGGAGCGCATCATACACATCGCGTCCTTCGATCTCAAAGGACGCCTCTTTGTATCCTCCCAACTCAGAACGTGACTCATCGATTGTGGAAAATTTCCATCCGCGAAGTACGGCGAACTTTTCATACATTTCCGCAAGGTCGAGTGCGAAGATCGCCGCCTCTTCTCCACCGGTACCTGCACGCACTTCAAGAATGATGCGGCGGGGGGTTTCTTCCTCAACTTTCGCAACCCGAGCGATCTCTTCCATTTGGGCATAAAGTGCATCTTTTTGCGCCTTGATCGAAATGCGGTCAGCTTCAGCAAGTTCCTGCATCGCGGGATCTTGCGCAATAAGCTCCGCAAGGTTCTCCTCCTCGCGGGTCAGACGATCATACTCTTGTGCCAGATAACTGGTACGATTGTTCTTACGAAATTCTTCGATCTTCGATTCAGTCATACGTAGTAGTAAGTATACACGGAAAAAGCGCCCCGACTCATCGGGGCGCTTTTTGACGTTACTTCTTCTTTGACGTGCCCGTTGCTGCCGCAGCGGTGCGTTTCTTAAAGCGTTCCACGCGTCCGCCTGTGTCCATAACCCTCTCCTCGCCGGTAAAGAACGGGTGGCAAGCGCTGCACACTTCTACGCGGATCTTCTCGAGCGTAGAACCTACAGTAAACTTATTTCCGCATGCGCACTCAACGGCCGCTTTTGCGTGGTATTTCGGATGAATATCGGTCTTCATAGTCCCCGTACAGTACCAGATTCCTAGTTTCCTTGCAAGGTGTCGATCATTCCCTGGTATTTTGCCGCGAGGGCAATAACGTCATCGCCATAGAACGCATAGGCGGGTTTTTTCGCATTTGC
>MHUZ01000025.1 GCA_001823605.1 Candidatus Yonathbacteria bacterium RIFOXYD1_FULL_52_36 | reverse complement strand
TAACTATTCGCTCAACACCACGGACATTCTCGCGATCGGCAATACCGCCACCACCACCGCACCGTTCTGGTTTGATCCGAATACGACGACGGGATACATCTCCGGCAATCTCGGCGTTGGTACCACGTCCCCGTATGCGAAGTTGTCGGTGGTGGGTAACGTAGTCGCGGATGCGTTTGTGGCGACGAGCACGACGGCGACGAGTACGTTTGCGGGGGGTCTTAGAGTAGACTCTGGAACGCTCTCTGTAGATTTCTCCGCGAGTACGGTGGGTATCGGCGCAGTGCCCGCCACAACCGGCAAACTCAAAGTGGGCGGCGCGGGGTTCTTTACTACGGAATCCAACGCCTTTGACTCAGGGTCTCCCTACACATCACTTCTACTAGGGGATGCAGGTTTGGGAGGAGCGCTCTTTGCGTTCTATGACTCCACGGTCACCAGTCGTCCGTTCGTTGGACTCTCTGGGTATAACGGTGGATCTGATCGTGGCATCTATCTTGGCGGTGGTGTTTGGGACGCCACTGATGCGAATTCGATCAATTTCTATACCGATCCTACGTATTCAAGTGGGACGGATGATAATGGAGGATTATTGCGCGTGAAGATATTCTCCAACGGGGGGATAGGGATGGGGCCGGCTATTTCAGATGCTAATAATGATGGACTCCTCAATCTTACTGGTGCTACAACTGATAGCGATATTGTGTTTAGCGATATCACTACGGCACGATATACGCTCGGATATGATGTCAGTGCGAGCGCGTTTAAGATCTCCGGAGGCGACACACTTGGCACCAATGACTTCCTCACAGTCAGTAGTGTCGGCAACTTGGGATTAGGTACCACCTCCCCCTACGCCAAACTCTCAGTGGTGGGCACTGTGGTCGCGGATGCGTTTGTGGCGACGAGTACCACAGCGACGAGTACGTTTGCAAACAATGTTTCCATTGCGAGCGGCGCATCGTACCGCTTCTCAGGTACTCCTGTTCTTGGGTATACCACCGGAGGCCCACTCTTTGTGGGAAATGGGAACACGGTTTCTTCGACAGGTGTTGCGGTTGGACAAAGTAACACATCAAGCTCAGTTGTAAGTGTTGCATTCGGTACGTTCAATACCGCTAATAGTGTAGGTGCAATGGCGTTTGGGAAAAGCAATACATCAAGTAGTCTGTTCTCCGGCGCCTTTGGGTATCAGAACACTGCAAGCGGTCAATCGTCGGTTGCGTTTGGATACCTAAACCAAGCTACAACGTCGGAATCTATTGCGTTCGGAAACGGAAATAACGCAGGAGGTGCGGCATCAGTCGCACTAGGATATTACAATAGTGCCTATGCTGGTAATTCCATCGCTATCGGTAATAGTGTAATCAATAATACCGCCGACTCCCTCATGATCGGCCCCTCCGATACCGCCAAACTGACCATCCTTTCTTCAGGCAACGTCGGCATCGGCACCACCTCACCGTACGCAAAACTTTCAGTAGCGGGCAACGTGGTCGCGGATGCGTTTGTGGCGACGAGCACCACGGCGACGAGTACGTTTGCAAATCATATTTCAATTGCGACAGGAAAGGAATACCGCATCAATGGCCTTACAGTGCTTGCGGGTGCGGTGGGGAGTACAGGTACCATCGGGTTTGGAAACGTCGTGAGCGTTTCAGGAATGGCATTCGGCGCATCAAACACTTCGAACAGCCTTGCTTCGTTGGCGTTGGGACAATCCAATACTTCAAGCAGCGCACTTGCTACGGCTATTGGGTACAGCAATCAAGCCACTTCAAGTATAAGTACTGCAATTGGGTATGGTAATAATTCAGGAGGCGCAAACTCTGTGGCGATGGGAATCAACAATAACGCGTATGCCGCAAATTCCGTTGCTGTCGGTGCAAGTATCACCAACAACACCGCAAACTCCCTCATGATCGGCCCCTCTGACGCCGCAAAACTCACCATCCTCTCGAGTGGCAACCTCGGTATCGGCACTACCTCCCCCTACGCCAAACTTTCAGTGGTGGGCACTGTGGTCGCGGATGCGTTCGTGGCAACGAGCACCACCGCGACGAGTACGTTTGCGGGGGGGCTCGCAGTGGACACATCAACATTGTTTGTGGACCCATATAACAATCGAGTAGGTATCGCGTCGAGTTCGCCAAGCGCAACACTTTCTGTTTCGGGGACAAGCGGACAGACCGCAAGTCTTTTTGAAATCGCATCATCAACAGCCGCAAGACTTTTTAAAGTTGACAAGGATGGCAATGTGGCAATTACGCGAGGGTCAATAAGCAGTGGAAGCACGAATATTCTTAATGTAACAGGGACGCGCACCGCAGGGAACGGAGGAGGCGACATACTGGATCCTGCCGCCGGAATTTCCGCGACACTCACGGTTACTCCAACAGCAGACGATGGGGATATGTTTGGCAATAAATTCGGCACGACTCTTACGGGAAGCCTTACATACAGTGGAGGAATCGCTGGGGCAGTGAACCAGGCAAAATACACCGGTACTGGATCACTTAATGCCATGTATGGGGCATACAATTCAGTGCAAGGGACCAGCTCGGGTTCGATAGGAAGTGTGTATGGTGTGTATAGTGAGATCTCCCGCGCTTCAAACACAATCACGAATGCGTATGGGTTCTACGCAAGTATGGTGGGTGCTCCGGGCGTGGTCACCAACGGTTACGGATTCTATATCAGTGACTTTACAGGCACGTTCACGAATCGATATTCGATTTATGCAGATGGAGAGGCAAATACCGCATACTTTGGTGGCAAAGTAGGCATTGGCACCACCTCGCCCTACGCAAAACTCTCGGTGGTGGGAGAAGTAGTGGCAAGCCATTTCACCGCAACCTCCACCACGGCGACGAGTACGTTTGCGGGCGGGTTCAGTGTGGGTAATGGCGCGCTCGCATACGACTATTCCAGTCAGATTACGTCAGTAGGAAATCTCGAACTCGGCTCGCTCTCGTTTGATACTGATGCAGGAATGGTGAGCTGGATGGACATGCCGGTCACCGCAAGCTCGTCGATTGACACTGTGCACAGCTACACCGCACAGCTCGACGGGCTCTCACTTCTCTCAGTCTACGGTCTTTCTGATGGAGGTGGCACGGTCAAGCAGACCGCGATTGGTATCGGGACGACGACACCCGCTGCACGTCTCACTGTGACGACGGCGACCTCTACCGAAAACCTCCCGCTCTTCTTGGTCGCAAGCTCAACGGGCAGCACGCTCTTTAGTATTCTCAATAGTGGATATGTCGGCATCGGCACGACTACCGCAGCAGTCAACAACGCATTAGTGGTTCAAGGTGGCGTCTGTATTACTGCCGGCACGGCATGCCCCACAGTTTCCAGCGGGTCACTGCGCATTGATACGGCAGGAGTCGCGGGCGGAGATGACCCTGGCGATGTCTTCGACCTTGCAGAGCGTTATCCTGCAAGTGAAGTGATGGAACCGGGTGACATCGCCATGATCGATGTTGATTCAAGTCCTGCGACGGTAAAGCGGGGCATGGAAGGCGGAACCGCTTTGGGTATTGTTTCCACGCGTGCCGCAATCGCCATCAATGGTTCAGACCTCACGCTTGCTCCCAGCCACGAAGCAACTTCTACAAAGCCGCTCATCGCTCTCTCCGGCCGCGTCCCTGTTAAAGTCTCTCTCGAAGGCGGTACTATCGCCAAAGGTGATCGTATTACACTCTCCTCGACACCCGGCGTCGGCAAAAAAGCAACCGCCTCTGCCTACACGGTCGGTATTGCGCTCGACACGTTTGACGAATCATCAGAGAAAGACGGTAATGGTATCGGCAAAGTTCTCGTTTTCGTTAATCTCTCATATGCACACATTGATTCTGCGGTGGCGGACGGTTCCATTCTTTCCACTACGGGTTCAGCATATTGGAACTTTGATGACGCCACTGGTCGCCTTAACTTTGTCACTCCGCTCAACATGAACAACTTCGATATTGTTGGTGTTCGTGCCATCAGTTCCGCGACCTCTCAATGGAGTATTGATGAGGGAGGGAAATTGGTGGTGGGGGAGATCGAAGCACAGAAAGTGACGACCAAGACGCTGTGTGTTGATGATATTTGTATCGAGAAGGACACGCTGCGCGCGCTCTTGCAACGTAATGGCCTCTCTGGAACCACGTCTACAGATGGGGCTGACGGAGCTACAGAAGAATCGTCGACCACAGAAACATCTGGAGAAAGTGCAAACGATGAACTAGAAGCCCCAACTTCTCCAGAAGAGGAGCAAGAGACGCCCGTGCCGGATTCTGCGCCAGAAGTTGTCACGGAACCGGAGCCAGCACCTGCTGAAGTGACACCTGAACCAGAACCGACCACGGAACCAGAAGTTATCGCCGAGGCAGAACCAACCACACCCGAGGAGCAACCAGTAATTGAATAGTAATCAGTAATATAACCCGTATGAATCACAAGGCTACACTGCGCGAAGCGATTAAAGAAGCAGAAGAGAAAAAAGTTGCGATCGGACATTTTAATATTTCGAACATCGAAGGATTGTGGGGTATTGTGCATGCCGCGCGCGAAGTGGGCGCGCCGGTCATTATCGGTCTCTCAGAAGGGGAGCGCGATTTTGTTGGTGTGCGTCAAGCGGCTGCGTTGGTGAAAAGTATCCGTGAACAATATCAGCACCCCATCTATTTGAACGCGGACCACAGCTATTCATTCGAACGCGTGAAAGAGGCAATCGATGCGGGGTATGATGCGGCGATCTTTGACGGCGCAAAATTGCCGATTGAGGAGAATATGCGGATTACGAAACAGTGTGTGGAATACGCGCGCAGTGTAAATCCTGAAATAATAATTGAGGCCGAAATGGGCTACATCGGCACGTCATCAAAGATGCTCGACGCGTTGCCCGAAGGCGCTCTCATTTCGGGTGATGCGCTTACGTCGCCCGAAGACGCGAAGCGATTTGTCGCAGAGACAGGCGTAGATCTTTTTTCACCCGCTGTTGGCAATATCCACGGCATGCTGAAAAACATGCCGAACCCGCGCCTCGATATTGAGCGTATTAAAGAGGTTCGGGAATCGGCAGGTGTACCGCTGGTCCTTCACGGTGGATCAGGAATCGCCGATGAAGATTTTACCAACGGTATTCACAACGGTATAGCAATTGTACACATCAACACAGAGATTCGTGTGGCGTACCGCGATGCGGTGCGCGATTTTATTACCACGCACCCCGACGAGATCGCGCCGTACAAGATCGGGCAGACAGGCGTTGATGCAGTAAAACAAGTTGTCGCAAGTCGTCTAGTATTATTTAATAAAGGAGCGTAGTCACAATCGAGCATTGCCTCAGTAGTTGTATGAAAAAATCGATTCTCATAATGGTTCTTGGGGCAGTGTTTTTTCCGGCGAGTGTTTTGGCGCAGACGACAGGAGGTGCACAGAACGTTCTTTTTCGTGCGGACTTCAACTCGGGGAACAGCCCGTATCAGTTTGAGGGTCAATACCCAACGGGTACCAACTGGGCTGTCTCGACTGTTGCGGGTGGCGGCAAGGATGGCTCCAACGCGGCGCATTTATTGATGACTCAAAACGTGGACCAGTTTCAATCGGGATGGTATTTTAATGGAACTAAGCCAGGGGGTGGGTGGACATGGAATGATGTTGCGTACATTCGGTTTCGCGTTAAGTATGACGATAACTTTCGATGGGACGGAAGTGGGTCACAGCAAAACAAAATGGTTGATATCGGCAGTGGATCAGGCAGTCGTGTGATCTTGCATCAAGAGAAAGAGCGACCCACGACCCCATGTTCAATCAACTACGTGGACTATTCTCAAGCAGGGAATCCGATGTACTATACACCGTCATATTTCGGTTTGCCTGCAAATGCGTTTAATAACGGAGACTATGGATTTTTTAGTATAAAGAACGGCATCGATTTTCCATGCACACCGCCAGTGCTCATCACCCATGGTGTTTGGTACGACGTGCAGATGGCAGTCAAGTTGAGTAGTGCGCCAGGCGTGAACGATGGATACTTCAAGCTCTGGGTTAACAATAACGATGTAAACAGTCCCTCTTCGCAAGCGCTCAGTATTGTACGGAATACGGATGGATGGAATACCAGTTGGGACTTTGGTGGCTATTGGACAAATTTTGGCATTAGAACGCAAGGATGGACAGTTGATGATTTCGTTACCGCAACAACGTTTGATTCAAACTGGTACACCACAGGAGGATCGACTACCCCAGCCCCCGACACCACCGCACCCACCACCCCTGCAAATCTTTCCGCAACCACCGTCTCCACCACTCAGATCAACCTTGCGTGGACTGCATCGACCGATGCAGTCGGTGTAACCGGCTACCGTATCTACCGTAATGGTGCACAGATCACCACCACCACGGGAACAACCTACTCAAACACAGGACTTACTGCAGCAACCACCTACACCTATACCGTCCAAGCATACGACGCGGCAGGGAACAGTAGCGCACAGGCGGCAGGAGTGAGTGCGACGACGCAATCAGCCCCAACCCCAACACCCACCCTAACCCTCTCTGCAAACCCCACATCCATCACCACCGGAAACTCTACCACCTTGACCTGGAGCTCAACCAACGCCACCTCGTGCACGGCATCAAATGGGTGGTCAGGAGCGAAGGCAACGAGCGGTACACAAACGGTAACTCCGCCCACCACCACCACGTACACTCTTAGTTGTACAGGTGCAGGCGGTACGACCACTCAAAGCGTTTCTGTTGCGGTGAGTTCCATAGCGACGCCCACCCCAACTCCCACAGGCGTCTTCTTTAACGAAGGATTTGAGTCAGGAACCGCACAGAGTTTCTTGAGTCAATACTACGGCAATCTTGCCACACACACGCAGTTTGGTATCCAGCAAGCAATTCGCGCGGCGGGACAGTACGCACTCCGCTATCAGTATCTCTCCGGGGTAATGAATAACGACTTCGTCACCCAGCACTTTGGTGATAGTACGAAATCTCCCGTGCTTTCTGGCACCGCCGGGAATCATTACACGGACACCTATGTTCAGTATAAGACCTACTATTCACCGGGATTCAGTTGGTCGGGAGGAAACAATAAACAACTTATCTTTGGTACCGATGACGGCGTGTCTCACAGCGTGTGCTGTAATCCATGGGTTGCACACTACATGACCGTTCTTTCGGGGAATAATGGTACTCGTGGATGGTTTGATGCAGAGGCAAATAACAAGAATACTGCGGGTTCTCAGTGGATTGATCTCTCGCCTAATTACAACGGGTATAATGTCACCACGAATCCGTACTATATTGATTCCGGTAGATGGTACACCGTCGAAGTCCGCCGCCGCCTCAATGACTCCGGAGTTGCCAACGGAATTTTTGAGATGTGGGTGGACGGCACACAGATTGCGCGATATACCAACATACAATACCGTCTTCCTGGAACCACGAACTTTGCGTATGGTAACAACTTTGCCATGCTCACGAAGTATATTTCTAACCCCGCCCCCCAGAACCAAGAGACATACTATGATGATATTAAGTTAAGCACGTCATACATCGGCGTGGGAGGAGCAACAACTCCGGCTCCCACTCCCGACACCACCGCACCCACAACACCCACGAATCCTTTTGCCGGAGCCATCTCCACCTCTCAGATCAATCTCTCGTGGAGCGTTTCAACGGACAATGTGAGTGTAACCGGCTACCGCCTCGAACGTTGCACCGGAGCAACGTGTACGACATTCGCACAAATAGCAGCACCTTCTATCATCATCTACTCTGACACCAACCTTACTGCAGGCACCACCTACCGTTACCGTGTGCGTGCTACCGATGCCGCAGGCAACCTCTCTGCGTACTCAAGTATTGTCTCTGCCACCACACAGAGTGTTGTTGCGCCAACTCCAGTTCCTACGGTTATTTTAACGGCCATCCCCACCACACTCGCCGCAGGGCAGAACACCACGCTCACATGGTCTTCTACGAACGCCACCTCGTGCACGGGTAGCAATGCATGGTCAGGTATCAAAACGACGAGTGGCGCACAGACATTCGCGCCGAACGTCTCAGGAACATACACTCTCTCCTGTAGCGGTAGTGGAGGTTCAGCAGCGCAAAGTATTTCGCTTACGGTGAATCCTGCAGTTGACAGCACCGCGCCGGTTCTGGTCTCTGCGGTGGTCTCTAACACCACCGCAAGTTCCACGCGCATCACCGTGGCCACGAATGAAGCCGCAATCGCCACCCTCCGCTACGGACTCACGGCAACCACACTCACGAATACTGTTATGTCTACAACGGCCGGCATCACGCATGTCTTTGACCTCGCCAATCTTTCCCGTCACATCACCTACGCCTACCAGGTAACCCTCCGTGATACAGCAGGGAATACCACCACGGGACCTATTTCCGCATTCACCACGCTCTCTCATGACCCGCGACCACCCCGTGTGACGAACGTGACCGCCACCGCAGGTTCGGTCATTCTCGCTTGGACGAACCCTACCTACGAGTACCTCGGTGACATCAAAATTTACCGTAGTACGAACAATGGCAATGTCTTGAACAATCCTGACAGTGCCTACCACCTTGCCACGGTCCCCGTAAGTGCCACCACGTACACCGATACCACGGTAGCCCAGGGCACCACGTACCACTACACAATCTTTACCTACGACGATCAGGGTGCGTACTCAGACCCTGCGGAGATCACCTTCACCACGGGGTCAGACACCGTGGTCACCACTCCTCCACCTGCCCCCACACCGTCGACGCCAACGGGAACCGTGACCACCACCCCCGCACCAAATACCGGAGGAGGTGGAGGGAGCACTTCATCAGGCGGAAGTGTCGTCACCACGGGGGGAACGACAACTCAAGCCACCAACACCAGCACGGGGTCTACCACCACCATCCCAACGACACCGACTACACCAACAATACCGTCTACCACCACCTACCCACCCCTCACCCGACCACTTGGTCTCGGATCCCGCGGTGATGACGTGACCACCCTCCAGCGAATGCTTGCACAAGACTCGAATATCTACCCTGAGGGAGACATCACCGGCTACTACGGTCCTGCCACCCAGCGAGCCATCCAACGCTTCCAAATACAACACGCCATTGTCTCCAGCGGATCTCCTTCCACCACTGGCTACGGTGCAGTCGGTCCTTCCACTCGCGCACAACTCAACACCCTCTACGCAGGTACGACCACACCTACCGCATCAGGCCTTACCCCAGAGAAACGCGCCCTCATCCTCGAGCAGATCAGACTGCTGCAAGAGCAGGTGAAGCTCCTTCTCCAACAGCTGACGCTTTTGTTGCAGAGGGGTAGGGTGTAGGGTAGAGAGTAATTATTATCAAAGCCACTATCTGTTTTTCTTTACACATATGAATCGCATCTCACGTACCACCGCATCACTCCTTACTGCAACATTCGTTACGCTCATGTTCCCCCTTGCGGTGAATGCGGCGACGCTCGGTTGGCAGCTTGACTTCAATAACGGATTTCAGACCATTCAACCCACTGAAAGCCTCCTTAAAAGCGCTGACGGAGTACTTAGTGTTGACAACACAGTAGACCGGATTGATCAATTGTGCACCGGCGGACGAAAGTGGTCGCTGGCAGATCCGGCAGGTGGGTCGAATCCGGCACTGAACATCCTCCAAGGTGGCGATGACATCTGCCTTACGGGAGCAGTAGACAAACCAAAGCACCGAGCCATGTTCCACCCGACAGAACTCGGAGACAAATATCCATATGCAATCGACGAGGACCACTGGTTTGGGTACAAGGTCTGGATCCCGAATAATTTTCCTCTTAAATGGTTAGCGGATAATAATAGGACAGTGCACCACTTCTCGATACAAGGGGAGGGGAATATCATCATAAAGGGCGGGCAAACCGGCACTGCATATTATGAAGTGACTCGAGATTACACGGTGAACATAGACCAGCAGCTCACTGCTGCGAAAGAGACCATATCGATACCAACCGGACGCTGGGTGAACGTGGTCTATCATGTCTTAAGGAAGCGAGATACTACTGGTCTCATTGAAGTGTGGATCGACGGCGATAAGAAAGTGACTATGCAAGGGCGCACGGCTTCCGACCCTGATGCGGTTGGACAGGACCCTTCTAAGGTAGATAACATCGCTCGTTGGAAAATTGGGTTGTACTGGGGTGGCGAAAATACTCCAGACACCAGAATTTACCTTGACGATATGAAGTACGCCAAAGGCGCGGATGGATACGCATTGGTCAATCCCTCACAGGGCGGAGGAGGAACAGCAGACACCACCGCACCCACCACCCCAACCACCCTCACCGCCACTCCCACCTCCACCACCCAGATCAATCTCTCTTGGAACGCCTCCACTGACAACGTAGGTGTCACCGGCTACCGCCTCGAACGCTGTACCGGAGCAACCTGCACCACCTTCACTCAAGTAGCAACACCAACCGGAGCCACCTACTCAAACACAGGACTCACCGCAAACACCACGTATCGTTTCCGCACACGTGCCACTGATGCCGCAGGCAAC
>MHUZ01000024.1 GCA_001823605.1 Candidatus Yonathbacteria bacterium RIFOXYD1_FULL_52_36 | reverse complement strand
TTGGACTTGCGGGAATGCTCCTCCTTGGCTGGGTCAGTGGGGCCGTCGGCATTATTGGAAGCGAGAACAACCCCGTAAACTTGATGTACTGGGCAGTATTCGTTGTTGGACTCATCGGTTCCTTGCTTGCACGCTTCAAGCCGCGTGGAATGGCGCGCGCGTTGTTCGCGACAGCACTTGTTCAGGTTTCGGTTCCCGTGATTGCGTTGATCATCTCGCCAGAAGTCACTTGGGGAGACGCGGGCGTTATCGCTGTGTTCGCTATTAATTTCATCTTCGCTGTGTTTTTTATAGTGTCAGCATCGCTGTTCTTGCGTGTAGAAAATTAAGCGCGGAGAGGTTTCTGGGACAGGTTGTAGTGCGTGGTATAATAAATTAATGTATAGAAAACATAGTGGGTACCAGGGGAGGGGAGCACGTTAAAGGGGAGGCAAAATACACCATGCACGAAAACAATATACTCGCTGAGGAGAAAGATCTGTTCAAGATCCTTGCCGACGCATCTCCTGACTGCATTAAACTCTTCGCGCTTGATAATAAAATCAAATTCATGAGTCAGGGCGGCCTTAAGGAGCATAACCTTAAGACACCGGAGGATGCCATCGGGCTTGATTGGACGACCACAATTGTACCCGAACAGAGAGATGAGGTTTTAAGAAAAATAAAACAAAGCATTGCGGAGAAGAGGGCGGTATCCATTGACGTACAACATCTTCACGAATTTTCGAATCGCGAGTGGTGTGCACTCATCATCAATCCGATCTTTGACGAGAGTGGAAACGTAAAATACTTCGTCGGCATTTCGCGCGATATTTCTGATCGGAAAAAATTTGAAGAGGAGATTCAGGAGCGCTCCGCAGAGCAGTCACGGTTGGTCAATGCAATGATCGATCGCGAGATCAAAATGGCTGAACTGAAGCGAGAGAACGATGAACTACGGAAGAGTCTTGGGTTCCCTCCGGCGTAAGGCGAGTGGTATTGACAAGAATGCATAATCATGCTATCATTATAGATAGAGTAGTTTCCGACTTCGCAAAGGCCAAAAACAAAGGAGGTTTCCAATGAAATGAGTACGCACACTTAGGTAGCAGCCTCGCCCACAAAAGAAGGCTGGCAGGTAGGGGAGACACAGAAAAACATCTGCTGACGGTGGAGAGATACCCCTGAAAATCAAAGTGTCACAGAAGACATTTGATGGCTGCGGATAAAGTATTTGTTCCTGTGCGCGCAAAGTTTCCCATCAAGTCCCGATCTCGCGATCGGGACTTTTTACGTCCTACATAGTACGTAAAACGGCTCAACCATATGGTTGAGCCGTTTTTGCGGTAATGCTGGGTGCGATTTTTAAAGTCCCAGGTCAATGTTCACTTTGCCACGAGTCTCGTTCTGTGCTTCAGCAGAACCATTACCTGCTTCTACTTCAGTATCCGATTCGGCCTCGACCGACGCGCCTACCAGTGAAGCGTCATCGTCGGAGTCCTTGCGATCACTGTCGGTGTCTTCGAGATCAGAATCATCGTCGTCATTGTTTGAACCTGTTGACAGGGAAGCGTTCACGCCAAGGGCAGAAACATCGAGTTTTATGTGGTCACTCGTCGCTACCAGAAGTTTTGCTTCTTGGGCGGTGCGGCTTGCCTCCTGAAAGCTCGCAAAGGCGTCGGCGTATGCTTCTGCTTCAAGTTGTGTTTTACCGCGCGCAAATGTTTCATCAGATGCAGTAAGCTGTGCACGTGCTTGTGTGGCGATCTGTGCATCCACTGAACTTGATTTGCGGTCAACATATTTCCTTACCTCAGCAATCTTGTTTGTGGTGGCACCCATCTTGCCTTCTGCCGCCGCCTTAAGGTCAGCTTCGGTCCCCGCCGTTGCCAACTCTGCGTCCGCAGTAATGCGTGCCGATGCTTTCTCGTCCGCCTTAATACGGATCGCGGCGATCAACGCGTCGACATCAGAAGAAAGGTTTCCCTGTGAAGCGATCGTGGCGAGGATTTGTTCATGTACGCGAAGCGAAGATTCAAGATCTGCGCCAGCCTCCGCCGCAACAGCGTGCTTGTTTTTGGCCTTAAGCTTTGTCTGCTGTTCATCAAACGATTGAAAATTCTCCTCAAGTTGTGTCTCGATCTTGGTCTGTGCCTCAGCGGTAAGGCGCGCTTGGAGCATCAACTGCTCCGCCTCCTCAAGACGTCGTTCAGTACGGCGCGTATCCCACTTCGCCTGTGCCTCGCTTGAGACTGCAAACGCACTGCGGACTTGTTCGTTCACCTCGACTTTCATCGGGTACAGCGTGTCACCGGGGAGCGTTTGTTCTGCGGCGATTGTGGTGCCGCCACCGATCAAAAGCACGATCAATAATGCAATGGGCATATATAAAATAACTTTTAAAAATAATTCTTTTTGGATGGGTCTCCACCATTGTTTCATGAAGACGGGCGACCACGCGTCTTCATACATATTATCATTATATTTTTGCAAAAACCAAGAAACGTAGCGTGTTATAGATGTGGAACTATTGACGCTACCGATCATATGTATTGTGATTCGTTCTAAATGAAGGGAAATATGCTATATTTTACATAAAAAACGATTTTCCGGGAATAATCTCCTTGTGTTATTGCCCAATACTGATAGGATGACAGTTCATACCTCACTTTGTCGAGAGGTTTTGTTTTACTAAAAACGTAAACCTTATAAAAATATGGATGAAATGAATAAGCCGGTTGACGGCGAAGTAGTTGCCGAGGAACAGGTAGTAGATGAGGCAACTGAGGTTGCTGAAGAAGTTGTTGAGGAATCAGCAGAAGAGTTAAACAGCGAAGAGAAGGCTGCTGAATAAAGCTACGACGTCTCTAAACAAAAAACTGGCACACATTGTGTGCCAGTTTTTTTGTTTGCGTATACGGGTGGATAAAATCATAAAATTCCCGTATACTCGTTTTGTTAATTAAGGAGAGTAGGGCACCCTTAGCCCCGCCTGCCGGCAGGCAGGTGTTTTGGTTAGCTAAGCAGATGCCACGATTTCAAGCGGCTCTACTGATTAAGAGAATACACTTGCACCCTTAGCTCAGCTGGTTAGAGCACTGCATTCACATTGCAGGGGTCGGAGGTTCGAGTCCTCCAGGGTGCACTACCGAATGAGCCACCGGAAGCCTGGGGCACATGGTAATATTTCGAAGGCCTGACCGTCCTATGAGTAAGAGAACAACAACAAACCATATCGAGCGTGATTTCCTTGCCGCGTATGATGCGCACGCTGATGCGCTTTTTCGTCACTGTTTATTTCGGTTGAGTGACCGCGAACGTGCAAAAGAGCTCACGCAAGAGACGTTTACACGCACGTGGGAGTACATGATCACGCATCCAGATGAAGCGGTAGAGAATATTCGTGCACTACTGTACCGTATTGCGCGCAACATGATCATTGACGAGTATCGGTCGCATAAGCGGTATAATCAGTCTTTAGACGCGCTTTCAGAAGATGAGGGGTTTGATCTGCCGGATGGTGATGCGCATGGGGCGATTGTACGCGGAGCCGAGATGAGCCGGTTATTTACGCTCATGGATGATCTACCAAACGCGGCCCGTGAAGTATTGGCGCTCCGGTATAGCGATGATATGGCAGTAAAAGAGATCGCCGAACTCTTGGGAGAGACTGAGAATGTGATCTCAGTGCGGATCCATCGCGGACTGGCCCAGCTCAAGAAGCGCATGGGACCACACACATAGTATGACGAACCAAGAACACATTTTTGATCAAATAAAAAACGAACGACTCACTGTCGTTGAGAAGCGCGCAATGCGGAATGCGCTCCTTTCGCATATTCGCGGAGGAGCAATCCACTCACCGTATTCGATTTGGGGCACGATCCATCGCCGTCGCATCGCACTTGCGGCAACAACCATCGGTGCGGTGCTTTTGGGCGGAACAGTTTCATACGCTGCCGAGAGCGCGCTTCCCGGCGACGTGCTCTATCCAGTGAAAATCTCACTCAACGAGCGCGCAAAGGTTGCGCTGGCACGTACAGAAGAAGCACAGGCGATCATTCAGACAAAACTTGCAGAAGAACGCCTGACTGAAGCCGAAAAGCTTGCGATCGCAGGCAAATTTTCAGAAGAGAAAAAGGCGCTCGTGGAAGAGAAATTGTCCCAACACCTTGATCAGGCGCAAGCGGTGATGGCGCATGTTCAACTTGAGAATGAAGAGCTCGCGTACGATCTTGAATCTGACCTCAGGTCTTCGATCGGTGCACATCGAAGCATTATCGCGGCGATCAAGAGCGGAGATCCTTCGGATGAGGCGCATGAACTTGATGGCGTTGATCAAAACCTTGCTTTGCGGTTCGCTTACGATGAGCAATCAGATTCAGACGAAGAGTCATTCGCGGTATCGGTCGCCATGGTGGATTCTCTACCGGAGACGGCATCAACGCTCATGAGCCACAAGATCGTTGAGGAACAACCAAGTGTCGACGTGTCCGGCACGGCGACCCTGCCTGTAGCACCCACCGAGGATTCTTCAGAGGTATTAAAAAAGGCGCAGGACAAGCGTACTAAAGCAGTTCAAAAGATCGAGGCATCTCGAACGACTATCGGGAAGAACGAGGCGGGTCTGGAACGACTCCTTGAAGCGGAGGCGCTGCTTGCGCGCGGCGATGAACGTGTTGCGTTGGGAGACTATGAGGGAGCGCGGGAGCTCTTCGAGCAGGCAGCACGTCGTGCCCAGGAAGGGAAGCGGGTGAGCGAACTTGAGCGCGAACTCAATATTAAGGTGAAGACAAAGACAGAACGATCATCTGCGGATGATGAAGACCAAGAGAGTAAAAACTTTTTTAATTTTGGAGAGGATCAAGGAGCTCAAGTGATCTCAACATCAAAGAACGAAGATGCTTCACTGGAGGCTCCTTCGAGCGAGACGAACGATGAGAACGATCCAAAAGATAGTGAAAACCCTTCAGATGACAATGACACAAAAGACCGCAACCGTGGACAGAAGCGCTAGGTGTGGATAGTCGCGGTTCACTTATCCCGCACGGGCACGTATAATGAAGCGAACGATAATCCGTTCGTTTTTCTTTTTTTAATTACCACACTTCACCGACCATGCCTATTTCACCAGAACACAGTACGTATGTCCGCACACAACTTGCGCGCGGCGTTTCCCCTGAGAGCATAAAAGATGTTCTTCGGGCAAAAGGATGGACCGAGGACTCTCTCGATACACTCTTCCTCGAAGCGTTCGCGCCCGGGGCGGGGAGCCATGAAACTGCCGCTCTGAGCGGTGCACCGATTGCCGCGGTACCTCTGGCAAGCCTGGGAGACCTTTTTACGCGTGCGTGGGGAATTTTAAAGAAACGTTTTTGGGTAATGTTGGGTGTCGGTGCGCTCGGACTCGTACCGCTCATGATCGTAGGTGCGGCGGTTTCGGCAGTTGTGGTCATGGGATTTTTTGGAGGTCTTACGAACATTGCAATCGCAAATCCGATGTTCCTAGGGTTTGGTGCACTTGCAATCCTGGCGGCGCTTGCTGCGCTCTGGATGGGTGTGGCGCTCTTGTTCGCGGTGCGAGACGATATTACCGGAAATACGGTTTTTGGTTCGTATGCGCTTGCGCGGAGCTATGTGTTCCCCATGCTCTGGATCGCACTCCTCTCGATCCTTGTGGTATGGGGCGGGATCATGCTCGTGGTCATTCCTGGAATTATTGCGGCGGTCTGGCTTTCGGTGTCGCGCTTCGTGCTTGTGGTTGAAGACGCACGCGGAATGAAAGCGCTTGCGAAGAGCAAAGCATATGTTTCCGGAAATTGGTGGGCGGTACTCCTTCGTCTCGGGGCGCTCGCGGCGGTCACGATCTCTATCTCGCTTGCAGTCAATATGATCCTGGGATTGATCTCGGGGGCCGATCCTTCCAGCAAGGACATGACCCCTCTCCAGAATATCGGAGACGTGGTGGTATCCATCGTGACGAGTTTCTATAGCGTGGCATACCTCTACGCACTCTACATTTCACTTCGCGATGCTCATCCTGAAGTACGCACAAAAACAGAACATTCGAATGGCGCGCTCACGTGGTTCATTCTGGTCCCTCTTGTGGGCGTGGCGATTGTTGCGGCACTTTTGTTTAATGGTACGATGCCGCAACTACCATTCACGTTTGGTGCGTAAAATACCTTTCAGATGACTTCATCGAGCTACTTGCGCAATTTTATTTTCGGCGTTGAAGACAGCCTTGTCTCGACGGTAGGGTTGGTGTCAGGGGTTGCTGTTGCCGGAGTCCCGAAGGACACCATCATCCTCACAGGGGTGATCCTCGTTTTTGTAGAGGCGTTCTCTATGGCAGTGGGAAGCATCCTCTCGGACAATTCAGTACGCGAATTCAAGACGAATCATGAGGTTCCACTTGATAAATCGTATGCGGGCGGCTTGGTGATGTTCGTCTCATACTTCATCACTGGATTTATTCCGCTCGCGCCATATCTTCTTGCTGACCGAGAACACGCACTAGGGTATTCGATCGGTGCATCGCTTTTGGCGCTCTTTGTTCTCGGTGCGACAGCCGCGCGCTTGTCGCGCATCAACATGCTGCGCAACGGGTTTGAGATGCTGTTTATCGGGGGGCTTGCTATCGCCATCGGTGTCATCGTGGGAAGCGTTGTCGGCGTTTAATCCCGTGTAGCTTCAAGGTGTTTGAGAACACCAGGAATCTTTTTGAAATCTTCAAGGAGCACGCCGCGCATGCCGCCATTGTAGAGTGCGGCGGCGGGGTGGTAGAGCGCGTAGAAATTGCGCGTATCGAGATCACCCATTTTTTTCTGTAGGATGGTGCCGTGCACGAGTGAAATTTTTTCCTCGGGGAAAAATCGTTCAAGCGCGTGCCTCCCTAAGAGCACGATGAGTGTTGGGTCAATGAGTGCGACCTGCTCCGCAAGCCATGGCGCACACGCGGCAACCTCTTCGGGGAGCGGATCGCGGTTGTCAGGTGGGCGATACTTAACGACATTCGTGATGTAGACATCCTCGCGCTTGAGATCAATCGTCGCGAGCATTTCATTTAAGAATTTTCCGGCAGCGCCAACAAACGGTCGCCCATCGATATCCTCAGATTTGCCCGGTGCTTCGCCGATGAAAAGAATCTGTGCATTTGCATTGCCGTCGCCGGGTACCGCCTGTGTCGCACTTTCTTTGAGCGTGCACGTGCAATCACGCACCCAACGCGCATTGATCTCGGCAAGTTGGAGAGCGTTGTTCATACGGAACAGTGTACCACTGGGGAGCATTTCCAAAAACGGCCTTGATTGTTCGATATGGTATACTTTTTCACATGAATACACTCGAGATCAAAAACCTCACCAAGCGCTATGGCGATACAGTTGCCGTGGATGACCTTTCGCTTTCGGTAAAGAAAGGCGAGTTCTTTGGATTTTTGGGAAAGAACGGTGCCGGCAAGAGCACGACCATCCACGCCATCACGGGTATCGCACGTTTTAGCGAAGGCACGATCACTGTATCTGGCGTTGATGTGGTGAAGGATTATCGTTTGGCGCGTACGAAGGTTGGCCTTTCTCCGCAGGAGTTCAACGTAGATATGTTTAAGACGCCACGAGAAATTCTTTACTTTATGGGTGGTTACTATGGCATGTCACGTGCGGAGCGCCTGGTGCGGGTTGATGAGTTGCTTGAGCAGTTTGGCCTTACCGAGTATGCAGAAAAGGAATTCCGAACACTCTCAGGCGGATACAAGCGTCGCGTGATGCTTGCACGAGCGCTCGTGCATGACCCTGATCTCTTGATCCTCGATGAGCCGACTGCGGGTGTTGATGTTGAGTTGCGCCATGAGCTTTGGAAATATCTCGAGGACTTGAATAAAAAAGGAAAGACCATTGTGCTCACCTCGCATTATCTCGAAGAAGTGGAACTTCTCTGTAGTCGTATTGCCATCATCAACAAAGGAAAGTTGGTTGCGCTTGGAGACAAGAGTGAATTTACCAGTGGTGGACGTAAGCTTGAGCACACCTATTTGGAACTTACTAAGGAACCAAAAGCTGTTTAATTATGAAAAAATCTATCGGCATAAATTGGATTGGGTTGGGCACACTGGTGTATCAAGAGATACAGCGGTTTGTGCGCGTTTCAGTGCAGACGCTCGTAACCCCATGGATCAGTGCGCTTTTGTATGTGGCGGTTTTTGGTGCGATCGTGGGACAAGGAATCGCAGACGTGAAAGGCGTACGCTATATTGATTTCGTACTTCCTGGCATTCTTACGATGAGCGTGATCGGGGCGGCATTCGCGCACTCATCCTCATCACTTTATATTCAACGGTTTATTCGACACATCGAAGAATTGTTGGTGGCACCGCTCTCACACACCGAAATGATCCTCGGATACGTCATTGGTGCCGTTGCGCGGGGTGTGGTGGTTGGGCTCGGAGTCCTTGGAATTGCCGTATTTTTTGGAGCGGCACATCTAAGCGACCTCTTTATATTTTTGTTGTACATGATCGCCATATCGGCAGTGTTTGGTCTCGTGGGCGTTCTGGTGGGGCTTTGGGCGAATTCGTTTGAACAGTTAAGCGCACTCAACACGTTTGTCATTATGCCACTGTCGTTTTTGGGGGGAGTGTTCAACTCGGTCGATATGCTTCCGGAAAGTTTTCAGACAATCGCGCAATGGAATCCATTTTTTTATTTTGTTGACGGCGTCCGATACTCAATGATTGGAATCTCCGAGGGGAGCATGATGCTGGGCGGGATAATGACGGCTGCGCTCATCGCAGTTCTTTGGGTCGGCACGTTCGTACTTTTTGAGCGTGGGTGGCATTTGCGTGCGTAGTACTAACGTACCTAACGTATGATTCGAAATAGTATCGGTCTGGCCGTTCTTATATTCGTCATCTATGCGGCGTTCACGATGCCGCTTTGTGTTGGTGTGCCTTGCGTTGAGACGGCACGCGATACAATCGCCCGTTGGCAAGACAAAGAAGACCCAGGGGCACCAATAGTACCGGAGAGCGAAGAGAACACCTCCGGTACAATGACACCGCCGGCGATCTCTTCACCGGCTACGCAGAATGGCCCCGCCGTCGCTGTTCCCGGCGCAACGCAGGCAAAAGGAAATACGCCGGGAGGACTCACGGTTTTCAAGAATCTTGTTTCCCGAGAGAGCATCCTTACTGCCACGGGCATTATTGGATCAACAAACGTCGAGCGGGCGAAGGAAGGTCTCGCACCGCTTCAGGAAAATGTGGCGCTGCGTGTAGCGGCGAGCGCAAAGGTTGATGATATGTTCGCACGGCAGTATTTTGCCCACGAATCGCCCACCGGCGCCGGACCAAGCGACCTTGCTGACCGCGCGGGGTACGCGTACATTACCGTGGGAGAAAACTTGGCACTGGGTAATTTTGAGAATGACCAGGTCGTGGTGACGGCGTGGATGAATAGTCCCGGACATCGCGCCAATATCATGAAACAAGGATTTCAAGAGATCGGCGTATCTGCGAAAAAAGGAATGTACGAAGGGCGTGAGGTTTGGATCGCGGTGCAAGAGTTTGGGACGCCGCGATCCTCGTGCCCCTCCATTAATGAGAATCTCGGATCGCTTATTGACGTAAGCAATCGACAACTAGAAACAGCCGAGAGAGATCTTTTGGTGCGCAAGCAAGAGATCGAGGCGCTTTCTCCGCGCGACCCCACGTACGAACAAAAAGTAAACGAGTACAATGCGGTTGTTGCTGATTACAACGCATTGATCAAGAAAACGCGGGAGCTTATAGAAAAATATAATGCAGAGGTGCGGGCGTTTAATGCGTGCTTGGCGCAGTACTCATAGCTTTTGAAAAATGAAAGATTGGGTTGACAATTTATACATATGCTGTAGTATTTTGCGCTAGGTTTCTGCGTTGTGCGGGACCATCAAAAACACCCCCATACTGGGGGAGGAGAGGATGGAAAGATGAACATTCACAAGAAGTTAGGCACAGCACTGATTGCCGTGTCCATGGTGATGCTCGGCGCCTCGGTTTCGGCGAACGCTGCTGAAGTGTTCAAACCGTTTACCTTCACCTATAACGCCGAGGGCGATATGGCTCAGGCCGTCGCCGAAGCGAAAGCCAAGGTGACTGCCGCAGGCTTCGAGGTGGTGGGCGAATATGCTCCTTATGCCGGCGCGACGATCATTGCGGTCACGAGCGGTGACCTCAAAAAAGCTGCAGCAAGCACTGAGTTTGGTGGATATGCCGCCGCTCAGCGCGTTACGGTGACGGAGGTCGGTGGTAAGATGCAGGTCTCCTACACCAACCCTGCGTACTACGGAGCGGCGTATCGAATCGACGGGGCCGAAGGAAAGGCCAGCTTGGTGGCGGCGCAAAACGCGCTCAGTCAAGCGCTCGGTGCTGGGCAGATGTTCGGTACCGGCGACAAGCAATTGACCGAGGCTGATCTGCAGAAGTATCACTACATGATCGGCATGGAATACTTCGACGATCCGAGCGATCTGATGGAGTACGACAGCCAGAAAGAAGCAATCGCGGCAGTTGAGGCAGGGCTTGCCTCCGGTAAAGGCGGTGCGACGAAAGTCTACCGCATCGACATCCCGGGCAAGGAAGAGACCGTGTTTGGTGTTGCGTTGACCGATGCCGGTTGTAGCGGTGACGAGTACATCATGAGTCGTATCGACAAGGATGACTTGCGTTCCACCGGCCATCTGCCCTATGAGATCCTGGTCTCTGACGGCAATGTATACGCACTCTATGCGCGTTTCCGCATTGCCATCAGTTGGCCGCATCTACCGATGATCCAAAACGCCACCGGTGCCACATTCTTCAATATCATGTGCGCACCGAACGCGATCGAAGAAGCACTGATCCAAGCCGCTGGCGGCGAGGTCTGATGCCGTAGCTGTACCCATCCCGGACTCGCAAGAGCCCGGGATTTTTTTTGTTGCATTTTTCACAATGGTTTCGTATTGTAGAGAAAGGCAGTACCCGTATAACAGTCGATCAAAACAGGAGGGTATTTATGAATACGTTGCGTGTTGCGATAGTCAGTATGCTCTTGGTAATGGCAGGGAGTGGTAGAGTGGACGGCAGCAGTATTCGAGGATGTATTCATTTGAACAATCGTCCTGAGGTCTATGCACTATCGATCGGATACATGTCGTTCATTTTTATCGACAATGCATTAACGAAAGATGAGCGCAGTGAGATGCGCAGCACATTCATGAGCGAAGGGGTTTTTTCGGGAATCTCGCCGTTCATTGTACGACAAGTACTTGTGATTGAAGATCGTACTAAGCCGACACACTCATGGCACTGGGGAGATGGATACTCAATGTGGGTACAAGAGGAATTTGTCTGTACGTTTGACAAGCCCTTGGTTTACGACCTCTTATCGCAGAAGTATCGCGACCCGGTTTTCTAAATGAAGGTTTCTTTCAACGAGGGCATCTGCCCTCGTTTTCTTTGTTGAAGTTCACAGAAAAGAGGAGTATACTCGAAATTGTTTTTACACTGCATGATAGTGAATGTATAGCGTCAAGTTACGGCACAATACATGTCCCGCGTGCAAGGGCCGAAAAGGCCTTTTTTAATTAACCACCTTGACCGCACCCAATCATGTCTTCGTCAGCGACCATCTCCCACCAATCATTTTCAGGGCGTATCAAGCGTAAGATCTCCTGGAATAAGCTTAAAGTAAAGATCTTCCCGTTTCTCTCATGGCTCCCGAAGGTCAATCGGGAGACGATGCGTGCCGATCTTGTTGCGGGACTTACCGGAGCTGCCGTCGTGCTTCCACAGGGTGTTGCGTTTGCTACGATTGCCGGTCTCCCTCCTGCCTATGGCCTCTATGCCGCAATGGTGCCTGCCGTTGTTGCTGCGCTCTGGGGTTCCTCAAAACATCTGGTTTCAGGCCCCACCACAGCAATTTCGATCGTGGTCTTCTCGGCACTCAGTCCTCTTGCTGAGCCGGGCAGTGCTGAATTTGTAACCCTCGCACTCACGCTCACATTTCTTGCCGGAGTATTCCAACTTATTATGGGATTTGCAAAGATGGGAACACTGGTGAATTTTATTTCACATACCGTGGTGATCGGGTTTACCGCTGGCGCAGCGATTCTCATTGCTTCAAGTCAGATCAAGCATTTTTTTGGCGTCGATATTTCTCGAGGGGCATCATTTTATGAGACGATGCACGAATTTTTGCTGCATCTTGGATCGATCGATTGGAGTGTTGCAAGTGTTGGGTTCATAACGTTAGCCGCTGGTATCGTGTCGCGGCGTATTGTACCCAAATTCCCCTATATGATCAGTGCGATGATCGCTGGAGGTGTCGTGGCATTCGGCATCAACACAGTGAGCGCAGATGCGGTAAAAACAGTAGGTGTTCTTGCGGCGGGGCTTCCGCCGCTTTCAGCCCCAGATCTTTCTCCCGCAACGATCAAGGTGATCGCGGGAAGCGCATTCGCGATCGCGATCCTGGCGCTTACCGAGGCGGTTTCGATCGGGCGTGCGGTCGCGGTGCGTTCCGGGCAGCGGATCGATGGCAACCAGGAGTTCATTGGGCAAGGCCTCTCAAATCTTGCGGGAAGCTTTTTTTCCGGATATGCATCGAGTGGTTCGTTCAATCGAAGCGGGCTCAACTATGAAGCGGGCGCGAAAACCCCGCTTGCGGCCGTGTCTGCCGCCGTGTTCTTGGTCCTGATTCTGCTCGCGGTCGCGCCCCTTGCGGCCTACTTGCCCATTCCTGCGATGGCCGCCATTCTTTTTTTGGTGGCGTGGGGCCTTATCGACTTCAAGCACGTTCGCTCGATCCTGCGTACCAGTAAGTCAGAGAGTGCCATTCTGGCGACTACCTTTTTTGCGACGCTTTTCGTTGAGCTTGAGTTTGCGATCTATATTGGCATTCTCATGTCGCTCATGTTCTATCTGCGCCGTACGGCATGTCCTGCGATCCACTCTCTTGTGCCTGATGAAGCCGATCCGAAGCGTCGCCTTGTTCCCAATCATGGCAACACGCGTGAATGTTCACGCTTGAAGGTCGTCGGTATTAACGGTCCAGTATTTTTTGGCGCGATCAACCACGTTGAAGGTGCGCTTCGCGGGTTCTCTGATCGCCACCCCGAACAGAATCATATTCTGGTCAATGCTAAAGGAATTAGTTTTGTTGATATTGCCGCGGCAGAAATGCTGGTGAATGAGGCAAGGCGGTTACGCGCGCTTGGTGGAGGTTTGTATTTTTACGGCTTGAACCACGAGGTATCCGAGCTTTTGAATGTAGGCGGATATGCCGAAGATATCGGCGAGGAAAACTTTTTTGCCTCGAAGGCGGACGCGATCGCGGTTATCCACAAAAAGCTCGGCACTTCCCCTGTTTGTTCAAAAGGAGGGAAGCCCGTTTTCATTGAGTGCCAATTGGCGTAGTGTTTGAGGGTGTTCTGGATCGGCGCGCGTTGATCAGTTTGGCTGTCTAGGTGTGCTACAATTTGCGCATATCTATGGCAACCCTTATTTTCGATATCGAAACGATCGGCGAGGATTTCGATGCGCTCGATGGCATGACACAGGAATCGCTGACCCATTGGCTCAAAAAAGAGGCGGGGAGTGATGCAGAGTATCAGATGGCACTCACTGAGTTTAAGACACGACTTGGATTTTCCCCGCTCACCGGGCAGATTGCGGCAATCGGCGTGCTCGATTATGACCGCGAAAAGACCGTGGTGTACTTTCAGGCACCAGGGGAGCGTATGGGGGACCGTGAGGAGGGTGATGTGATCTACAAGCAGATGACTGAAGAAGAAATGCTTATCCACTTCTGGGAGGGCGTGAAGCACTACCAGGAATTTGTGAGTTTCAATGGTCGCGCATTTGATGTACCGTTCCTTATGGTGCGTTCCGCGGTGCATCGGATCAAACCGACGAAAAATCTCCTCACGAATCGCTACCTCACCAGCCAGCGCGCGGGTGCTCGTCACATCGACCTGTTGGATCAGCTCTCGTTTTATGGTGCAGTCCGTCGAAAAGGGAATCTACACCTTTGGTGTCGTGCGTTTGGGATCGAAAGTCCCAAAGGTCAAGGAGTGACCGGGGACGATGTGGGCCGGCTTTTCGCCGAGAAAAAATTTCTGGATATCGCGCGGTACAATGCCGGTGATCTTCGTGCTACACATGATCTGTATGAATATTGGCGTGATTATATTAATATCTAAAATATGAACCGACCGTCCATTACGGGAGATGCATGGCTCAATAGCCCAGAGATTACCGAAGAGACTCTTTCGGGGAAAGTGGTGTTGGTAGATTTTTGGACCTATTCCTGCGTAAACTGTCTTCGCACGATTCCCCATCTGCAAAAGCTTTGGGAGCGGTATAAAGACAAAGGGCTCATTATTATCGGCGTCCACACTCCGGAATTCGCCTTTGAGAAAGACCCTGACAATGTGGCGCTCGCCATTGAGAGGTTGGGCGTGGCATGGCCAGTCGTTCTCGATAATGACCGGACAAACTGGGAAGCATTTGCTAATCGTTATTGGCCGGCAAAATATCTTACGGACACCAAGGGGAATATTATCTATACACATTTCGGAGAGGGCGCGTACGAAGAGACTGAGGCGGCCATTGTTGCGGCGCTGGGGATCGCAGGGAAAGAGGGGGCAGACACGCAAGAAGAAATCGCTCCGCACGAACACGGTGCGGTATGCTTTCCGGCGACACCAGAACTCTATTGCGGATACTATCGTGGCGATATTGTAAACGAATTGCATTATGCTGAGGACCAAGAAGATGACTACGCGTTTGAGGGAGAACTTCCTGAGGATCGCATGGCACTGCGTGGGAAATTTTTTGCCGCCGCCGAATATGTTGAGGCACGGGGAGACGATGCTGAGATCCTCCTCCGATTTAAGGGTACGGAAGTGAATCTAGTACTGTGCCCTTCGTCTGATGAAGAGACAAGCGTCTATGTCACGCTCGACGGAGATGAGCTCCCTCGCGATACTCGCGGTGCCGATGTGGACGAGGATGGGCTTGTGCAGATCCGTGAGTGCAAAATGTACCGGCTCTTCAAGAGCGATATTCAGCATGACGCCCTGCTTTCGGTCAAGGTGATGAATGGCGCTCCACGCGCCTACGCCTTCACTTTTTCGGGATGTACGGAGTAGTGGTAGACTGTATCTATGTCCTCATTCTATAAACCGCACCGTAATCCAAAGTGGAACTATGGCGGGCCAAACTGGCGTTTATCACGTTCGAAGATCGACCTCTTTGTGGAGTGTCCGCGTTGTTTCTATATCGACAATCGGCTCGGTACCGCACGTCCACCGGGGTTCCCGTTCAATTTGAATAGCGCCGTTGACCACTTGCTCAAAAAAGAGTTTGATACACATCGCGCAGGAAAGACTACACATCCACTGATGAAGCAGTACGGAGTTGATGCGGTGCCGTTTCAGCACGAGAGCATGGATGTGTGGCGTGAGAATTTTAAAGGAGTTGAACATCATCACAAGGCAACCGGCTTTACCGTATCTGGCGCGGTCGATGATATCTGGGTACGTCCGGATGGTGAGCTCATTATTGTTGATTACAAATCAACCAGCAAAGACGAGGAGATCACCGCGCTTGATCAAGATTGGCACGATGGCTACAAGCGTCAAATGGAGGTGTATCAGTGGCTGTTCCGCACACAAGGATTTAAAGTTTCAAATATGGGGTACTTTGTGTATGCGAATGCAAGTAAAGACCGCAAAGCATTCGACGGCAAGCTTGAGTTTGATGTTACGCTCGTGCCCTACGAAGGAAATGATTCATGGATCGAAGGGGTATTGAAAAAGATAAAAGGCTGTCTCGATTCAAGCGAGATTCCCGAGGTGGGTGCAGAGTGTGACCACTGCGCGTACCGCAAAGCGGCGCGTGATGTCCAGCAGGAACATCGAAAGAAACTCCTATAGTATCCCTCTTGCACCTGCACGCTTTGGGGTGTAGGGTGGTGGAAGAAAGACACATTGAGGAGGTGCCCATGACTCACCAACGACCATTAGTGTTACTTGCGGTCCTAGCGATATTGGTATCCCTGTGGTACCCAAAATATCTTGAGCGGATGAGCGACAACTTTGATCAATTCATGACGGCTAGCATGGTTGCGGCGAACGCATACGACACCACTGACGTGCAAGGATGGAATGAGCTCTATCAAAATGCCACCAATGATAAAGCTCGCGCTATTATTAAAAAACTGGTGATCGAACAAGCGCTCATGGAAGCGATCCAGAAAGGGCGCGCCGCGGAGGATGTCCGCATAAAGGAGCTTGAAGAAGTTCTGGAGCAAAGCCAAGCCAGGTAATAAGGCCAGGTGATTTGAACAGCCGCGCATACACGCGGCTGTTTTTTACAAAATGCCAATTTGTGATATGCTCTTGGTGCTCGAATGTTCAAGTTTTTCGTTGAGACGGGCTGTAGTATAGTGGTAGTACGCGTCCATGGGGTGGATGTAGTCCGAGTTCGATTCTCGGCAGCCCGAAAGGAGAAACACGCACACTTATCTTGTCAGAGAAATATCGGGCCGTAGTATACCGGTAGTACATACGCTTCGGGTGCGTAGAGACCGGGTTCGATTCCCGGCGGCCCGACAAGTTATTCTCTGGCGAGATAAGTGTGGGTGGTGAGTATGCGCAGTGTTCAATATCAATAATTAACCCAAGTATGTTCAAAGAATTTCTCATTAAAAAAATGATCAAAGCGAAGGTGCCCGGTGTTTCCGATGAGCAGATCGATCAAGTGATCGCGCTCGTGCAAAAGAACCCGGCGCTTTTTCAGCAGGTTGCGAAGGAAGTTGAGGCAAAGGTAAAAGGAGGTATGGGTCAGGAGCAGGCGATGCGCGATGTGATGCAGGCGCACCAGGAGGAGATCCGCGCACTGATGAAGTAGGATGCACGCTGTCTTTACGGCGGCATTGAGATCAATATGCGTATTTACCCTAACACTGTGCGTACTGCAGTTGCAGGGACGATCCTAGCGATCGTGGTTTTTGGTGCGAGTACGGTGGTAGCGCCTACGGGCATATGGTCAATAAAACGGAGCGAGACGGATGCTGTACCCTCGCGCGATGCGGAACTTTTCTTTGTGGGCGATATCATGCTTTCGCGCGCTGTCGGGAAGGGTATGGAGCGCGAGAAAGATTACGCATACCCATTTCGTCTTGTGCGTGACGAGCTCGTGTCTGCAGATATTCTCTTCGGTAACCTCGAAAGCCCCATTTCGAACCAAGGAAGCAACGTGGGGAGCATCTATTCGTTCCGTGCCGATCCTCGCTCGGTTGAAGGGCTCATATTTGCCGGTTTTGACGTGCTGTCGTTTGCGAACAATCATGTGGGGGATTATGGCCCGGTTGCGCTCTTGGATACGCTTGATCATTTGAGTCGTGCAGGGTTACAGACTGTCGGCGCGGGGAGAACTCAATACGATGCACACACGCCACACATCGTCGAGGTGAATGGTTTACATATTGCGTTTCTTGCATACACCAACATTGCGCCTGCGTATTACCTTGAACTTGATGCAGAGCCAGCCGTGGCCAACATCGTGATTGATGAGATCGCACAGGATATCGCGCAGTCAAAAAATGTGTATAATGCGGACTTGGTCGTGGTGTCGTACCATTGGGGCGAGGAGTATCAAACACATCGAAACGAATGGCAGGCGGACATTGCGCACCAAACAGTTGATGCGGGCGCACTCTTGGTGATTGGGCACCATCCGCATGTGGTGCAAGAGGTCGAAATGTATAACGGAGGTGTCATCGCATACAGTCTGGGAAATTTCGTGTTTGATCAAAATTTTTCACCAGATACGCAGAAGGGCCTTGCCTTGCGCGTGAATGTGCGTGAAGGCAAGATCGAAGATGCAGAAGAGTTGTCCGTTGCATTCACGAGCACCTACCAGCCGTATTTCAAAACAGCTACATCCACTAACTACTAATTTACGAATTAACTTTATGGCACTTGCGATGGGAATTGTGGGACTACCGAACGTCGGAAAATCGACGCTCTTTAACGCGCTTACCGAAAAGACAGTGCCGGCAGAAAATTATCCGTTCTGTACGATTGACCCTTCAGTCGGCGTAGTCGCGGTGCCCGATGAGCGTCTCTGGAAACTTTCAGAATTTTCACATTCAAAAAAGACGGTTCCCGCCGCGATGGAATTTGTTGATATTGCAGGATTGGTGCAAGGTGCCGCCGAAGGGCAGGGCTTGGGCAATCAGTTTTTAGCGCACATTCGCGAAGTGGATGCTATTGCAGAGGTGGTGCGAATTTTCGAAGACGACAACGTGATTCACGTTGCGGGCAAAGTGGACCCTGTGCATGACATCGAGGTGATCAATATGGAGCTCGCATTGGCAGACCTCCAGACGGTGACAAAACGTCTCGGCAATGTCGAGCGTGACGCAAAACGAGGAGACAAAGGTGCGGTGTTTGAAAAGAGTGCGCTTGAGCCGATCATGAAAGCGCTCGAGGCAGGAGAACTTGCGAGCACGGTAGCGCTTGGTGAAAAAGAAGATGAGGTGGTGAAGAGTATACACCTCCTTACGCGCAAACCGATTCTCTATGTACTCAATAAAAAATCAGGAGGGAAGAATCTTGATGAGATGAATGATCCGCGATATGGAGCACTCCTTGATTATATCAAGGCACGCAATGCGGCATATGTGGTGGTTGATGCAAAGAGTGAAGGAGAACTCACGGGGCTTTCTGCGGAGGAAAAAGAGATGTTTCGTGCGGACGCAGGTGCGACAGGTGGCGTTGATGCGCTCATTCGTGCGGGGTACGAAACACTTGGCCTGATGTCATATTTTACAACAGGAGAAGATGAAACGCGCGGATGGACGGTTCAGATCGGCTCGACAGCGCCAATTGCCGGCATGGCGATCCATACGGATTTTCGCGAGAAATTCATTCGCGCAGAGGTAGTATATTGGAAGGATTTACTCGATGCCGGTTCGTACGCCAAGGCGCGTGAGAAGGGGCTTGTGCGCACAGAAGGGAAGGAATATGTCGTCAAAGATGGAGACGTGATTGAGTTCAAGATCTAATGGAAGAAGGGGAGGACCCTTGACGTCAATCGTAGGAGTACTATGCTTAAAGAGGACTTAGGTTGGGCACGATAGTCAGACCATCAAAAGGGAGGTGCGCCATGAACTCAAGTGTCGATATTTCCAGCAGTGCAATGGAATACCAGCGTTTGATCAGGGTCTCCAGCAGATCATCCCAGAAAAGCTTGGAGCTGAAGATCTATTGCGTCTCATCGCTCTTTTTCAGACTGCGCGCGACAAGGTGATTTTTCGACACCGTATTCCCTCTGATTTGCCATCGGGCGAAGATGCGGTGAATATGTTCGACAAAGAAGTTCGGCGCTGTGACGGTGCGCTCACCTCTTTGATGCGAGAGATGTCGAGAAGTGAGCTCTTGCTTTTGGAGAGCACTACCTGCGCGTCCCTCTACGAGAATTGATCCGGTGTGCTCATCCCCCTGTGTATAGCCGCGCAGGGGGATACTCTTTCATGCATTTATTAGCGACGTAGAGCGAGTAAAATGAGAAAGTATTCTTTCTCATTTTCAAGCCGAGGAGCTAACGCAGGTCTCCCCGTAGCCTGCATCATCCAAGTAGCCCAATAATTATTTGTATATGGAAACAACCACACGAACGACGCCGAAGGATTTTTTCCTTCATATTGGTGCCATTGCCGCGCTGTATTTTATTGTTATTAATTTGGTGCAGCTTGTTTTTCAGACCATCGATGCAGCGTTTCCTGTTACACCAGAATCGGCGGGAGCGATTCCTAATATTAGTTTTCCAATCGCTGCGCTCATTATTGGATTCCCGCTCTATCTCTTACTGATGCGCCTTATTGCAAGCGTTGAGACGGTTGATCCGGCAAAGCGAGATCTTTCGGTGCGTCGTTGGCTTTCCTATCTCACGTTGTTCATTGCAGGGGTTTCGATTGCTGTCGACCTCATTTTGCTTTTGAATCGGTTTCTTGCGGGCGAAGAGATCACGACAGGGTTTGTACTCAAAGTTCTCGCCGCACTCGTTATCGCCGGAATTATTTTTGGCTACTATCTTTCCGATCTTCGGTATCACGGAATTCGCTCGATCAAAGGATACTTCGCTCTTGCTGGAGGCATAGCGATTATTGCAGCGATCGTGTTTGGGTTTACAGTATTTGGAACGCCAGCAACACAGCGAGCATTGCGGTTTGATGTTGAGCGTGTGGGTGACCTACAGTCGATCCAATACTCGGCAGTGGAGTATTGGCGGACCAAGGGAGCGGTTCCCGCAACATTGGATGCCCTGAAGGATCCAGTAGTAGGGGTTGTCATCGCTACTGATCCAAAGACTCAAGAAGCGTATGAATACGAGATGATCTCGCCACTCTCATTCCGCTTGTGCGCAACGTTCGAACGGGCGTCAAAAGCAAGCGCGACGTCAATCGCAGAAAAAATGTATTATCCGTACGACAGTGTATTCACCCAGGAGGAATATTGGGACCACGAAGCAGGGCGCACATGCTTTGAGCGCACTATTGACCCAGCGCGTTATCCGAAGACCGTTGAATCTGTATCGCTCCGGTAAAAAAAGAACGCCCCGCAGTTGCGGGGCGTTGTGGTTTCGGGGTAATTAGGCAGGATATCTTTCGCAGGAACATGCTATCGAGCGGTTGATGCAGACCTGGCCCGTCGCGCAGGTTTTGTGAGCCAGCCGTCGACTGTTCGTTGGCAGAGTGTGCCAGTATTGTGCCGCGCGATGAATGAATCCTTGGTGTCGCCGTTGCCGAATTTGATCCGAGACTCTTCTTCGTCGGTGAAAACGCCATGGGCAAGTGCGTAAGCGAGTGCCGCTAGAAACGTTTCATCTCCTCCGTTTGGCAAATTCCAATTTAGATGACATAGCTCACCACCGAGGCGACGGTGTACTTCGTAGGAGAATCGGCCAACTCTTTTCCATTGTTCGCCTGCAGCCTCGCGCAGATCTTTTATGGTGATGATCCCAATTTTTACCAATGCGTCGATCGCGGTACGTTCTGCGTCGTCTGGTGTGAGCCAAATTTGCAATAGGTGGCCGCCTCTTTTGATTTCTTTTAGCACTGCATTGCGAATACAATCTTGTATCGACATGGCGTGTCTCCTTAAAAAATGGGGAGGGGGTGAGAAGGTGCAACTGCCGCAACCGTACCACATTTTTTTGTGTTTGCCTATACATAAAATTTTCGGTAGTATGAACCAATACTAATCTTACGCATGAAACCCTACGACCATAAAAAGATAGAACAGAAATGGCAAAAAAAGTGGAACAGCTCACGTGCTCATGTGACGGGTGAGAACCACAAGAAGCCGAAGTACTACGTGCTCGACATGTTTCCGTATCCTTCAGGGGAGGGGCTTCATGTGGGACACCCGAAGGGGTATATCGCGAGCGACATCTACGCGCGTTATAAGCGGATGCAAGGGTATAACGTACTCCACCCGATGGGGTGGGACGCATTCGGGCTCCCGGCAGAGAACTTTGCGATCACGCACAAAGTGCATCCGCGCAAAGCGGTTGAGAAGAACGTAAAACGTTTCAAGGAGCAACTTTCACTCATTGGGTTTAATTACGATTGGGCGCGCGAGGTCAACACGACCGATCCGGCATTTTATAAATGGACGCAATGGATTTTCCTTAAGATGTACGAGAAAGGGCTTGCGTACGAATCCTACGAGCCGATCAACTGGTGCCCGTCATGCCAGACCGGTCTTGCCAACGAAGATCTTGAGGACGGTAAGTGTGAGCGATGTGGTTCGGAGATCGAACGCAAGCCGATGCGGCAGTGGGTGCTTAAGATCACGAAGTACGCTGATAAACTGCTCAAGGGTCTCGACAAGCTTGATTGGCCGGAGTCGATCAAGGATTCGCAGCGCAACTGGATCGGACGGTCGGAGGGAGTAGAGTTTTCTATTCCTATTGCCGACACAGAAGAAGACATCAAGGTCTTTACGACCCGTATTGATACGGTGTTCGGCATGTCGTATGTGGTGCTTGCGCCGGAGCACGAGCTTATTTCAAAACTTAAAGCTAAGATCTTAAATAGCAAAGAGGTGGAAGCATACGTGACGCAGGCAAACAAAAAGTCTGATTTGGAGCGCACCGAACTCGCCAAAGAAAAAACAGGCGTACG
>MHUZ01000023.1 GCA_001823605.1 Candidatus Yonathbacteria bacterium RIFOXYD1_FULL_52_36 | reverse complement strand
AGAAACACCGTGGGCTGGGGATGGAAGGAAAGACACCCTTAGAGAAGCTCCGGGAGTGTGCGTGTGTAAACTTGACGCTGCAATGCTACAACTCTTGACATACACTATAATATAGTGGTATACTAATTGTAGCACTCTTTTAAATTCGACACAACCGGAGACACGTCATGGGCGATATTAAGCGGAAGTTTTTTGAGGAAACAGTTCCGAAGCGGGTACTGTTCATTTCGGGAAAAATAACCGCGGACATGGAGAAGGAGCTAAGCCATTCGTTCATTTATTTAAACGCAATGAATGACGACCCGATCACGCTCTATATCAATAGTCCTGGCGGCGATGTACTGCCCGGTCTGGATATTTACGACTGGGTTCGGTTGTCGCGGGCTCCTGTTCACGGTATTGTGGTGGGACATGCGGCATCGATGGCATCAGTCATTCTGCAGGGATGTGCAAAGCGGTCTATTGCGCGGCACGCGAGTATTATGATCCACACGATACGAATTTATGTGGAACTCGACGACCTGATGCCAGAGAATATTGGGAACTCTCCTAGCATCAACGATGCCAAGAAAGAGCAAGAGTGGATATATAAGATCTTTCAGGAGCGGACAGGAAAGGAAATGAGCGAGATCCACAAGGTGTTTGCTGAAAAGACAAAATTTTCAGCAGAAGAGGCAAAAGCATTTTGCCTCGTGGACGAGACCATCTGATTCAATGGCGCGGGGCATACGAAATCATTTCGTATGCCCCTTTCTTTTACATAAAAAAGCCCCGACGGATGTCGGGGCGGGAAACGGGCATACGGATGCCGTTAAGGAAGGGGGATGTGAACCCGAAGACCGTGCGTCTCGTCGTACAAGTGAATGATTCTCCACAGGTCTTTTTTGTATGGACCAAAAAGTTCTGCATGGCGCTTGTTGGCGAGTTCCATAAGATGTGTGAGTGTGCGGGTGAACTCGAATTTGTTATGGAGAAGCCGGTAGGGCTCGTACAGGTATGACCATCGTGTGCGCTGTTCGTCAGCAAGGAAACGCGCGAGGGATGCGTAAACGGTAAACCCGATAATACGGTGTTCGCCGGCCGTTTCACCCGGAGGATCATCTTTTGTGTACGTGTCTTGGTGGTTGAGCACAAAGAGGCTCAGGAAATGACGACGATGAACCAAGCGCTCACTATAGCTTGCGTCGGCAAGAAACACTTCGAGCGTACCACGGGTCCATTGGGCGAACGGAACGAAGTCTTGCAGACTACCTCCCATAAACCGTTTGAGTGTGGCGGGCATTGCTCCGTCTTGTGCCATAACTAAAATCCTCCCAAAGATTAAAAGATCGGTTCAGGAGTGATGATGCCACGCGGGGCGGTGTCTCGTCAAATCTAGGCAGTGCGTAGGAAGTCGGCGTACGCCATTTCTTTCTTGCCTTCGGGGAGGACGCGCTTGATCATGAACTTGCCGTCCTCGATGTCCGCGTCAATAATAATGACGCGCATTTTTTTGTCACCGCGTTCAACAAAGAAATGTGCACGCGGCGAGCGGTCGAATGCACGGATCTTCTTGAGTGCAGTTTCCGGATCACCGGCAATATCAACGAGCGCGTCGGCAGGAGCAAATTTTTTACAAAACGTGGCGCGATCATGATCTTGTTCTCGGCGCACAAGGGATCCGGCGATCCACTGCGGAATGATCTCCACGAGGAGCTTGCCACCTTCGGTCGCCAAGGTCCGCTCAAGTTCCACAGAACGTGGCGGCCAGTTTTCGATCGATACTTTCTTTTGCGCCACCACCGCACCGTGATCCATCGCTTCATCGATGAGCATAATGCTGACACCGGTCTCTGCTTCTTCAAGAATGGCGCTCTGGATCGGCGATGCTCCGCGCAGGCGAGGCAAGAGTGACGGGTGCACATTCAATGTCTCGTATCGCGGCATATGAAAGACGCGTTCAGGAATGATCTTGCCGTAGGCGGCAACGATAAAGAGTTCGCCCCGGACCGCGGAGAGCGCGCGGAGGAACTCATCATCGAGTTTTTCCGGCTGGAGTACGGGGATGCCGTGCTCCTCTGCCCACGCTTTGGCTGGAGGAGGCGTCAGGACGAGCCCTCGGCCTTTGGGTGCGTCGGGAGCGGTTACGATGAGCACGGGGGTCATACCGGCCAAGGAGAGCTCCTCGAGGACGAAAACGGCAACCTCGGGCGTGCCGAAGAACACAATGCGGGGAGTGGCGGTATTAATCATGGCTTAAGCGAGCGCCTTCGCGCAGGTCTTCGGGGTGGATCTCTTCGATACCACGCGCCTTATCAATGAAGAGCGCGCCGTTCAGGTGATCGGTCTCGTGCTGGAAAATTTGCGCCATGAGCCCGTTGCCGTTTCGGGTAAAGCGCTTTCCCGTTTCGTCATAGGCGCGTACGGATGTTTTTTCGGCGCGGAGTACTTTGCCGTAGAGCCACCGTACTGAGAGGCACCCCTCGGGAACCCAATGACGTTTTTTTGAAAGCTTCAAGATCTCGGGGTTGATGAACACCAAATTTTTTGATTTTTTTGTGGATGGCGTTTCGTCTGCAGGAATGCCGGTCTCTTCTTCCTTCTCTATCGCAAGCGCACGATGTGACACGACGAAGATGCGCAAAGGAACGCCGATCTGCGGAGCAGCGATCGCCACGCCGTCTTCTTGCGCTTCGAGTGCCACAGTCATATCGTTGAGGATCTTTTGGATCTTGGGTGAGGAGATGTCAGCAGGGAGAATTTCGGCTGCGGTAGTGCGCAGGACCGGATCGCCGTTTTGGACTATATCGAGCATGGGGTCAGTATAAAAGGGTATTCGATACGGAGCAAGCGCGCGTTGCTAAAGAAGGTCGTCGGGGTCGACGCGGATGATGCAGTAGGGCGGAAGCGAGCGCAGTTTTTTGAGGAGGTGTTGTTCAGGCCACGACCCGGTGGGAAGTTTGAGTAAGAGATGCGCACGCACAGTGGTCCCGGTACCTGTTTCGTACGCGCTCGGTTTGTGATCGGCAAAATTTGCCGCGATTCCATCGCGTGCATGCACGGGGGCGTCTCCACGACCTTGAACGGTGATCTTGATGAGGGTCGTGAATGGTGGATAGCCAAAGCGCTCCCGCGTTTCAAGTTCTTCACGATAGAAGGGTCGCATGCTGTGATCGAGGACGTGGGCGAGTGCTGGATGGTCAGGCATGCGTGTCTGCACCACAAATGCACTGCGCGCGCGCTCGCGGAGCGTGGCGGCGATCCGCACAATGCGTTCGGTCATGCGAAAGTCAGGAAGTGTGAGGAGCGCATCAAGAGACGCGATGGCACAGACGCCGATCTCGTCGGGCAGATACGGGAGCGCCATTTCAGTGCCTACAAGAATGCCGTGACCCTCGTTCCATTCATGGGCGATACGACGCGCTTCCGCGGCAGTTTTTGCCGTATCACCCTCAAGTAGTCGCACGGGTGTTTCAGGAAAGAGTTTTTGTAATTCCTCGGCTGTTTTTGAGGTGCTGATGCCCAAGAGCGCAAAGCGCCAACTCCCGCACTGGACGCATTTGTTGTCGGCATCGCGGATCTCGCCACAGGCGCGACAGACGAATGAACGGGTCTCATCGGTGTTTTGATTGAGTACGACCGGTGCACCACATGACCGACACGAGACGACCGTGCCGCAGTCATTGCAGACGGTGGTGGGTGCAAGTCCTTTGCGTGCCGCAAAGATGAAGATGCGCCCGCCGTGGGAGAGCTCGTCACGGATGAGTTGCTCGAGTTTCGGGCTTATGATCTGAAGCGTGCCGTTGCCGCTTTTGAACTCGCGCATATCAATGAGCGGTGCGAGGGGCGGCGAGGGGATCATAAATGAAGGAGGGAACACCGCACCGATCTCTCCGCGTTCGTAGCGCAAGAAGGTTTCCGGACGAATGAGCGAGTCGCCCAAAATGAACTTGATCCCGAGAGACTCCGCAAACGACTCGGCAACGATGCGCAGGTCGAGGTATGGTCGAGCAACGGTACGATATGAACGAGAACTCTCGCGCTCGACGATGACGAGCCCCCAGTCCGTGCGGGGCAGTGCAAGGAACGGGGCGGTCCCAATGACGAGCACCGGGTGTTCGTGGGCGAGTGCTTTCTGCCAGACACCCAGCAATTTTTTCTTGGTGAACGTACTGGAGAGAAGGTAGGCGCGATCCTCGATTCCGCGCGAGAGATCAGCAAGCACCTGCTCTCCGTGGATCGAGGTGGGGACACACAAGAACACTGAACGCCCACGGTTGAATGATTCGCGGATGAGTGCACGGTATGATGCGGTGCGGTCAGTATCGCCGACTTGGAGGAGCCATTTTTCAGAACGTACCGGATCAGTGTCATCACGTTTGGGTACAGGGCTTTGAGCGAGTGTTTCAGGCGCAAGGAATGCCACCTGCGGGATAAGTGCCTGCAAGGCTGCGCCTTCTGTTGCTGCGGAGTATCGGGCGGCCTCCTGCGCGGCCGCAAGGAAGGCAGCCGGGAAGTAATAAGAGCCCTTAAATTCGGCAAGGCGTTTGAGTGCAAAATCAGACGATTTGATCGACGCTTTTGCTTCGCGCGCGCTCTCCGTCGCGATCACGAGCGCAGGGACGGTGCGTGAGCGGACAGGAACCATGACTACGGTTCCTGGAGTGATGGATTCTTTTGAAAAATACGTCAGCGCTTCTTTGAATACGCCGCGCGCAACAGGGGATACGTGCACAAGATACATGAGTTCATCGTCGCAGAGTTTCAGGGTGAAGTCAAAAGGCGCGCCGTACGGCGCGCCTTTTGCACACAGCAAGAGCGATATTCGATCTACTTATTTCGGCTAGCGAGGAGCGCGTGGACGAGTACTCTCGTACACAGCGTCCGAGCGAAGACGAAACATAGGTTCAATATCTTGTCAGCTTGCTACAAGGAACCTCTACTTCTTGAGGGGAGTGAGTCGTAGATCTCCGGAGGAAGCTCCGCGCGGATCTCCTCGGGCACATCTTCGCGGTATTGATACGGGAAGGGCTCACTCTTTGGTCCGCCGAATGTGTTCATCATAACCATGATCGTACCAACGAAGAAAAGCGCCGCCACACCCAAGAGTGCGTAGTTTGCCTGCTCCTCAGTTTTGAGGGTGCCGCCCGAGATCTTCATAATAAGGCGAATCATCGCTGACTCTCGGGGTCGCGCTTGGTCAGCTGAGGGAACATGCTGTTCCTCGGGGTTGAATTGAATTTGATCCATATGAATATAGTGTACCACGCAGTAGTTTTGGAGAGTGCGGGTTCGATGTGGAAAACGGGTGTTTTAGGCACAACCTCGCTCGTTTGAAAAAGCCCCGAAAACCGTGTACTATGGGCGAACTACTATGCCGGATACATTCGTGATTGAGGGGCTTGCAGGGAAAAGGACACTTAAGGGAAAGATCTCCGTAAGTGGGGCAAAGAACGCAGCTCTGAAGCTCATGGCCGCATCGGTCATCTTTCGCGACAAGGTGACGCTCACCAATATTCCTGATATTGAAGACGTGCGTCGCATGGCTGACCTTCTTGCACACATGGGGGCACTCGTCTCGTTTGATCGTGGGACGATGGAGATCTTGCCTCCACAGAATGGCAACGTGCCCGAGCTTGCCCCTGATATCGCCAAGCGCATGCGTGCGTCGGTGGTGCTCACAGGGCCGCTCCTTGCCCGCTACGGCAAAGTCTCGTTCCCGCACCCGGGCGGCTGTGTCATTGGTGCTCGTCCGATCGATCTCTTCACCAAGGGGTTTGAAAAGATGGGGGCGAAAGTTACCGTAGACAAAAATGGTTACGTGATCAAAACCGCTGGCAAGAAGCTTAAAGGAGCAGAACTTTTTTTTCGCAAGCAGAGCGTTACCGCAACCGAGACGTTCATGATCGCTGCAGTGTTGGCGCAGGGAACGACCGTCTTAAAGAATGCGGCCATGGAGCCAGAGATCGAAGATCTAGCAAAATTTCTCATTTCCGGCGGAGCGCGAATTGAGGGCGCAGGAACGCCCACGATTAAAATTCATGGTGATGGGTTGCTTGTCGCGCGCGGGAACGCGCATGCAACGATGCCTGATCGTATCGATGCAGGAAGCTTCATTATTCTTGCGGCGCTTGCGGGGGATGATGTCGAGGTGACACGGATCAATCCGGCGCACCTTGAGGCACTTACCAGCGCGCTCCAAGAGGCGGGGATCCCGCTTGAGATTGGCAAGACAAGCATTCGCGTACGCGCGAAAGGCAAGAAGGTGATTCCGGCACAATGTGGATTTCAGACGCACGAATATCCGGGCTTCCCCACAGACCTTCAGGCACCGATGACGATCCTCCTCACGCAGGCACACGGAGAGTCGACTGTTTTTGAAACGATCTTCGAAGGACGGCTCAACTACACTGAGTCACTCAAGGGAATGGGGGCTGATATTACCATGATGGATCCGCACCGCGTGCTTGTGCGTGGCCCGCGTACGCTTCGTGGAAAAAATCTCGAAAGTCCCGATTTGCGTGCAGGGCTCGCGTTCGTTATTGCGGCTGTCGTTGCGAAGGGGCGCTCGGTCATTCACAATGTGTACAACATTGATCGGGGGTATGAGCGTATTGAAGAACGGCTTCAAAAGATCGGGGTCAAAATAGAACGTATTCCTGCATAATCTATGGCTCTCTTTGGAACAAAACTTGGCATCGATCTCGGCACGGCGAATACGCTCGTGTTTTTGCCGGGGAAGGGCATTGTCCTCAATGAGCCCTCGGTGGTTGCGGTGTCCGAACAGGATAACAAGATCCTTGCGGTGGGGATCGACGCAAAGAAGATGATCGGCCGTACGCCGGAGAATATTGTTGCGTATCGTCCGATGCGCGACGGTGTGATCGCCGACTATCGCGTTACTGAAGCGATGCTCCGCTACTACATCGAGAAGTCTCTCGGCAAGTGGAATCTCTGGAAGCCCGAGGTGATGATCTCGGTGCCGGCCGGTGTGTCTTCGACAGAGCGCCGCGCAGTGATCGAAGCGGCGATCAAAGCGGGGGCGCGCAATGCGTACGTGGTCAAAGAGCCGATCTTGGCGGCCATCGGCGCGGGTATTCCTATCTATGAACCGCAGGGGCATATGATCGTGGACATCGGAGGCGGTACGACCGACGTGGCGGTGATCTCACTTGGCGGCATTGTGGCATCGACTTCGGTCAAGTGCGCGGGCGATCGTATCGACCACGCGATCGCGGATTACATCAAGAAAAGTTTTAACTTGGCGATCGGCGACAAGACCGCTGAGCAGGTGAAGATCCAAGTGGGCTCTGCGATCCCGATGGACGATCAGGTAGAAACGATCATCAAAGGACGCGACTTCATCACGGGCCTTCCGCGCGCCGTTGAAGTTTCAACGAACGATATCGTAAAAGCGATCGATCCGGAACTCCGCCAGATCATCAAGGCCATCAAAGATGTCTTGCAGGAGACCCCTCCGGAACTTGCGTCTGATATCATCGATCACGGCATTACGATGACCGGCGGTTCGTCACAGCTTCGCAATCTCCCCGAGCTCGTGTATCGCCGCACGGGCGTTACGGCAACCCTCGCCAAGGATCCGCTCTACTGCGTGGTGAACGGCACAGGTATCGCTCTCGAACATTTGGATACGTATAAGAAGAGCATTATTTCGAAGCGAGGGTAGGTGGTGCTCGGATGATGCGCGCGGAGAGACACGCGTCAAAAGCCCAGCGTGCTTTTGCGCTCCGCTCGGTGGCGCAGCTCGCTCGCTAGTCGCATCGCGAGACCATGCCTGCGCCACCTGCGCAAGTCTCTCTACGCGCATCATCCTCGCTGGGAGAGAAGGCATTCACAGCGCCGCTAGTTGCAATTTTTAGTATTTAGTGGTATAATTAAATAAGTATTTGAACATTCACTCACCGATTACGTCCACATCCACAGGAGGACAAGGTCATGGAACTGCTTTCGAGTAAGCTCGCGGAGCTCGTCAAAAAACTCAAATTGATTGAAACCGAGATTGCTGATGCTCAAGGGCGTCGGGCAACATTACTCAAGGAGATACACGCACTTGCGGGAGAGGGCGAGCCCGCTGGATCGGCCGCCCTCGATCCATTTTTCCGGCGTTCGATTAACGATCTTGAGTTGACGGTGCGCACCGCAAACTGCCTCAAGGACGAAGGCATTCGTCGCGTCGGTGACCTGGTCCAGAAGAACGGAGTGGATCTTTTGAAGATACCGAATTTGGGCAAGAAATCACTCAATGAGATCAAGGATGTCTTAGACGTCCATGGACTCAACCTTGGCATGAAGCTCGAAAACTGGCCACCTATGGAATCAGCAATTCTCGAGGGCTAGTGTGACATGAAGAAGATGTATTACCACCCTGATGTCAGGGTGGTTTCTTTTTGCTCGATTTGATTGTGTGGTATCTTGTGATGAGAACCACTACTGCGAGGATATGTTCATGGACAATGAAACCACCGCACAGAAAGCAAAACGTTTTTGGGATATGGATCTAGATGAGTTGGAGCGCTCGTTCGGAATTGATGACGTACTCGCATTGCCGGTCGCCAAGATCGACACGCGGGTCATGCCCTCAGACGTGATCTTGCCTCCCGCGTATCTTCCAAAAGAGTGATCCACAGTCACGTTCGAGAAGGAGTTTTGTATGCCAAAATTCAACATGCCGTCACCTGAAGAACTTGCTCAAGAGTATGGGGAATGGGAGCAGAACATTGCCCTCAGAGAGGCCTCAAACTGGAGCTTGTCCGGTGATTCGGAAGAACATCTTGAAACATTGGGTTTGGAGCACTTATGGGAACAGCGTGCTCACTTTGAACAATTTTCAGAACAGCTTGAAGAAGAATTCGCTGGTCGTGGCTAGTCATCCACAGGAGAGGCACATTCTTGAGGTATCAAACCGCCCTGGTTCAAGGGGCGGTTTCTTTTTGCGCAGGGTAAGTTGATTTTGGGGATATTCGAGAGTATGCTCTCTCAAGGTTATCGTTCACAAATGGAGGTGTGTAATGTTTGAATTTTTTTCCTGGATACTGGTGCCAGCGTTGGCTGGAGTGTTGGTTGGCATGTTGCTAATATGGGCGCACGAGAGTTTCCTTGTTAAACACAAGAAGGAAGAGGTTTCTTCCCTCACTGTGTCCTCGGGAAGAGAAGATGTACCGGTTCAGCCGAAGTCAGTAAATGCTGAGTGTGATCCGTATCTCATCGCTTACGCGAGAGAAAAGTACGGGCCTGGTAGGTTCTGTGGACGCTGTGGAGGTCTCTTGGAGGAGCATGATATCTACGGAACGGTACTTCATGTTCCCGGTCTGGATAAAGTTGAGGATGATTACTCGATCTCAACCGCTGACTGTCCGGGATTCCTTACAGCCGATGGTGAGACTAGGAAGAACCCGATCTGGCAGGAGTGTGGATTGGAATGTCCGATCCAAGTGATGAGCACGCTCAATCAGGAACTGGCACGAGATGCACGCAATCAACCTTGAACTTTTGTTTCTAGGAACCACCCCAACACACCGGGGCGGTTTTCTTTTTGCCCATTTTGGGTGCGGGAAGTACAATAGACGCAATGGACCGAATTTTTGAGACCTATAAAGAGAACGGCGATTTACACCACGCGTATCTAATCGAGGGCGAGGTGGGTGCTTCACGTGAGGCGCTCTACGAGCATCTGCGTACATGCAATTTGCCCCACGCGGGGCATCCGGATTTTTGGCTTGGTGAATTCGAGACGCTCGGCATTGATGAGAGTCGAGAGCTTAAAGCCGCACAAACAGGGAGCCCCATATCGGGCGCTCACCGCATCTTTGTGGTGACCACGACACTTATTACCCACGAGGCGCAGAATGCACTCCTTAAGGTTTTTGAGGAGCCGACCCCGGGGTCACATTTTTTTCTCTTAGTTCCTTCGGTACACGCACTGTTACCGACACTTCGCTCGCGCATGATGCACGCGGAAATAGGGGAAGGACAGGGGGAGCTTTCGGATGAAGCACAGGCGTTTTTAAGTGCCGGCATCAAGGGGCGTTTGGATCTTGCAAAAAAAGTTGCCGACAAAAAAGATCGGCTTGTTGCTATCACGCTTGCCGACGAGATCGTACAAATGCTCCACGCTCGTGCATTAACCGGCGAGACCGCAGCGGCGCTTGCGGCCGCGTCAAGGGTGCGCGAATACTTGAACGATCGCGCGCCTTCAACCAAAATGTTGTTTGAATATCTTGCACTCGTGCTTCCGCAAAAGAAAAACCTCGGCGGTTAAGCCGAGGTTTGCATAAAAGTAGGCACACATTACAGAAGGAATTTCGGGAGCTCGCTGAATTGTTCGCACCGAAATTTCATCGGAACGTTCTCAAATACATCTGGAGGAACGTGGCGGTTCATAAACCCGATACCAGAGATTCCTGCCCTGTTGGCGGCATGTACGTCTGACGGTAAATCACCGATCATTGCGCATTCCGTCGGGCGCACGTTCATTCCGTGAATGATGGCTCGTATCTGCGAATGTTTGTCATGAACGTGGTAGTGAAATCCCTCACAGTATTTGGCAATGTTTGCCTTATCTATGAGGTGCTCCGCGAAATCTTTACGCGCGGCGGTGACAATATGAATCTCGACACCCGCGTTCCTGATGCGTTCCAGTGCTTCGTGTACCCCAGGAACGAGTTCGATGGCGTCCTGATGCGCATGGTATGCGGGGATGTAGAGTGTGTACAGCTCGTCGCGACTTACATCGATGCCGTTCTGTACATAGAAGCCATGGTAATCGCCCGTGTGAGCTACTCCACGGATAAACGATGCAAGGGTGGGGCAGGGAAGTTCGTAGTGATCAAATATTGCACGCACTCCCGCATATGATGGATTCCAGTCATCGATTACTGTCCCGTTCAGGTCAAGAAACAACACTTTGTGTGCCATTGGACGTTCTCCTCTGTTGTCTGTGTGTACTATACGCGTTGCGCACGCACTGTCAAAAGGTTTCCTGCGATTGCTCCAGGGTGGTTTTGTGGTACTATTCCTCCATGCAATACAACTTCGCCCCATTTAAGAAAAAGGTTGCCGATACGACCGAATGGCTCTCGAACGAGCTCTCAGGGATCCACACCGGGCGTGCCACGCCGGCCATTCTTGACCATGTATCAATCGAGTCGTACGGATCACGTATGGCGGTTCCGCATGTGGCAGGCATCACTATCGAAGACGCACGCACCCTCCGTGTTTCGCCGTGGGATAAGGCCCAGGTCAAAGATATCGAGAAGGCGGTCTACGATGCCAATCTGGGACTCTCTGTTTCAGTAGACAGTGATGGGCTCCGCATTATTTTCCCAGAGCTTACGACTGAACGCCGCACACAATTCGTAAAGATCGTCCGCGCAAAACTCGAGGATTCACGTATTGCGCTTCGTACTGAGCGCGAAAAGATCTCAAGCGACATCACTGAGCAAGAGCGCGAGGGAAATATGTCTGAGGATGAAAAATTCCGCGCAAAAGACGAATTGCAAAAACTCGTTGATGAAGGAAACGCAAAACTCGAAGCGGTTGCTGACAAAAAGGAAACGGAAATTATGGGGTAGGGTGGTAGCACGAGCGAAGAACACACGATCATATGTCCATTCTCATTTTCATTGTTGTTTTGGTTGTGCTCATTGTCGCCCACGAGTTTGGGCACTTTATCATTGCCAAAAAGTCGGGTATCCGCGTCGATGAATTCGGTGTCGGATTCCCGCCCAAATTGTGGGGCAAGAAGGTGGGTGAGACTGAATATACCCTCAATGCGATTCCGTTCGGCGGATTCGTGAAGATCTTTGGCGAAAATCCGGGCGAAGCGGGAGTTGATGTTGACCCGCGGAGTTTCTCGAATAAGCCGCGCGGCATCCAGGCAGCGGTTGTTGCCGGCGGGATTATTTTCAACATCCTCTTTGCATGGCTGCTCATATCACTCGGATTCATGGTCGGCATGCCAATGTCGCAAGATTCGGCGCCATTCGGTGCAACGGTGCGCAACAGCGCCGTGATGATCACTGACGTACGCATCGAGACGCCCGCCGCAATCGCAGGACTTGAGCCGGGAGACGAGATTACCGGAATCCGTGCAGGCGAGACGGCACTTGCGCCCACGCGCGCTGAGGAGATCGGTCCGTTCATTGCTCCACGTGCAGGCGAGGAACTCGTGATCGTGTACGAGCGCAACGGTGTTCCCGGTGAGGCGGTTGTTGTGCCGACGGAAGGCATCGTTCCTGAACGCGCCGCGATCGGTATTGCAATGGACGACATCGGTACGGTACGCCTCTGGCCACACCAGGCGCTCTGGCAGGGCGGGACGATGACTGCAGAGCTTACGGTGGCGACCACGAACGGTATCGCAACATTCTTTAAAGATCTCTTTTTGCGTGATGAGCAGGCGCTTACGCAGGTGATGGGTCCGGTGGGGCTCGTGGGAGTGGTTGGCGACGCTGCATCGGTTGGCTTTGCCTACGTACTGCTCCTTGCCGCGCTGATCTCGATCAATCTTGCGGTCATTAACCTCATTCCGTTTCCGGCGCTCGACGGCGGACGACTCCTCTTTATTGCGATCGAAGCCGTGCGCGGGAAGGCGATCAACCCCAAGGTAACCAACACGGTAAACGCCGTTGGGTTCGTACTCCTCATTTTTCTCATGGTATTGGTGACATACCACGATATTGCGAAGTTGGTAGTGGGACAATAACAAACAACAAAAAAACGGCTCACCCTAGGGTGAGCCGTTTTTTTTGTTGTTTCGTCAGTACGCTTACGGAAGCGTTACGAACGAATTCTCGGTTGACGTTGCGGTATTGCCGGACGCGTCTTTTGATTCGATCACGTAGCGGTAGGTGGTGCTTGCGGTGAGTCCGCTCACTGCCACGAGGTGGTTCGTGAGGAATGTCGGATCAAACGAGGTGAGTGCTGTACCAAGTACGAGCGGAGTGGTCGTACCGTAGTAGAGCTTGCTTGATGCCGGCTCATTGGTTGTCCAGGCGATCGAACTGCCTGTTGCGGTTGTGCTGGTCGCTGCTGCTCCCGAGATCACCGGTGCGGTGGTGTCAGGCGTTGTGGCAGTGGTGAACACTGCGTCCGTAGTGGTTGCGGTGTTGCCTGCTGCATCGCGTGCATGGAGCACGTAGTGGTAGGTTGTTGACGGCGTAAGTCCCGAGAGAGTCAGTGTCGTTGTGGTGCCGAGCGTGCCGAATGCGGTTGTCGAACCGTAGGCGGTCGTGGTGCCATACTGTGCGCGAACCGTTGTCTGCTCGCTTGTGGTAGCGGTGATTATCGCGGTCGTTGCCGTAAGGGTTCCAACGTTTACTTGTGAGAAGGTCGGTGCGGTAGTGTCAGCCACAGGTGGCGTCACGGTGCCGTTCATGAGGCGCTGGATGCCCGGAGGGAGATCTTTGCAGGGAATTGAGATCGGCTTGCCAAAGTTCTTGGCGTATCCCGGAGCAACAAAGTGTCCCGGAGGCGTCACGATGCAAGTGTTCGGATCAGTAGCGCTCTTCACGACGACCCATGAGCCGTTGCGGAGTGATTTGTTGATCTTCTCAAGCGCGTTCTCGCGCTGCTTGTCCTTACCCTTTGCCTTGCCTTTTCCGTTGTTTTTCTTTCCGTCGTTATCATCATCGTCCCCATCGTCATCTCCATCATCGTCGCTGTACTTTGCCTCATAGCGCTCGAGTGCTTTGAGTGTTTTTGTGCCAAAGTAGCCCGTGATGAGACCCTCAGGATAGAGAGTCGGGTCCTGAGCGAGGTAGAGTTGTAAAAGCTTCACGTTGTCGCCTTGCGCGCCGACGTTCGTCGTTGTGGCGATCTCAAGTACGAGCTGCGTCTGCTGTTTGCGAATCTCGAGGATCTGCGCCTGAAGCTCTGCGATACGTGCTTGAAGCGCGACGATCTGAGCACGAAGCGTCTCAGTATGCGTCGTGGTGCTGGTGCTTGTTCCTGTTCCTGTTTGTGCCATCGCGAGCGATGGGGCTATCATGCCGAGCGCGAGTCCTGTAATGACGGCGCCGGTTGCGATCTGTTTCAACATAAATGGTGAACTGGTGATTACTAAAAATGATTAATACGCACGCAAAACCATATATAGGTTCATGCGTTATCAATTAAGACGGCACAGAGTGGGGGAATCTTACGGCAAACAAAAACCCCGGCACGGTGCCGGGGTGAGGTTCGGTGGAATTATTACCACCAGAGTCCTTTGCGGTGGGTGATGGCTACGAGTCCGCTTGGGAAGACCACAAGGTATTGCGGTCCAAGAAAGAACAACCGGTCGGTGAATGTGGTACGCATGGCGGCAATCATGCCACCGCGCATGCTTTCGTGACCGTAGATATTGCGGATCGTCGCGTAGGTATCCTCATAACTTGCAAGGAACAGTTGTTTTGGGGGATCGTGTGTCAGTATACGCTTCCAGTCGGACTGATTGAGTTGGTAGCGTGTGGGGGCGTAGGGAACTTCTTGCCATCCACGTGCCGCATAGTCTTTTCCGATACTTGCGCGCGATACCTCGAACTCAAGAGGAGAGAACATTCTGAACAGCGGAGCACTAGGGTTTTCGATGCGGCTCCCACCATCATTTGGCCAGCTTATGATCTCGTGCTTCCGGGCCGCAATGAAGAGAACTTCAATGCATTCCGCAATGCAGAGCATGGCATAGAATCCACAGAGGAGGACGATCCCGTATTCAGAAATGGTTCCTCCTTTTGTTGTGTAGAGAACACGGGCGCCGAGCAGCGTTAACCAACTAGACCCTACAGCACCTAATACAAGGAGCAGAAAGGATCCGGCAGCCGTTGTGCCGTAAGCGAACCTTTTCAATGATACGTACATTGCTATTCTCCCAGGCAGTTGTCTTTATTCGTTGTAACGCTTTTGGTAGTGATTGTCAAAAAAGAACAGGCCCGCGGGTGCGGGCCTGTGTGGTGGATGAAGAAAGTCAGTGCTTAGCATTGCTCCCTGCGCTCATCGGGATTTCGAATGAATCCGGTTTGCGTTGGTCGCTAGGATGGGTATTTCGTGCATCACCGCGCTGTGTGCGTTTGTGGCGAGGAGGAGAAGTGGAACGGTCTTCTCTGGAGATGATGCAGTCAGCCAAACCGTTTTGTTCTCCGAAACAGACCCGCTTGTTCTTCCTGTAGAATTTGTCTATCTGGAAGTGGTAGATGGGTTTTTTTGAAGGAGACGGTGGAAGGAGATGGATGATTTCCTTTTTGGTTTCATGATTGAGTGAAATCCAACCGCTCCATCCATGAATCCCGAACGTGGCCGGCTTGCCCTTTGTGGCATTGCCTGACCGGCATATTCCCACAAGGTAATCAAATTCGCGTTCACCATTTTTGCTGTTGCCGTTCATGCTGAGCGACTCCTCTGGTTGTGCTGTAGAACAAAATACTGCCAGTATTTTGGCACGAAATAGTTAACGCGTCAAAACATGTAGCATTGCAGCGTCAAGTTTACACACGCACACTCCCGGAGCTTCTCTAAGGGTGTCTTTCCTTCCATCCCCAGCCCACGGTGTTTCTTT
>MHUZ01000022.1 GCA_001823605.1 Candidatus Yonathbacteria bacterium RIFOXYD1_FULL_52_36 | reverse complement strand
CAGGAGAGGTTGATCTGGGTGGTGGAGGTTGGGGTGGCGGCAAGAGAGGTTGGGGTGGTGGGGGCGGTGGTGTCGGGGGTGGGGGTTGAGACAACATCAAATGCTGCCACAAGTTGATTGCCCATGATCGCCTTCCCTTCTGCAGTGGCATGACAGCCATCAACCGTTTGAGTGGAGGCGAGCGGTCCCATGACCGGACCACGAAGTGCCAGTCCATTTGCGACTAACTGATCTACGATTGATTGCGCTGTTGCCGGACCAGTTGCACCTGCGATCCCGCAGACGTGTCCGTTGGTATACGAAGGTTGTGCTGAAACATACACCGTTGCGTTCGGCACACGTCGACGCAATTCAGTAAGCACTGTTGTTGCGCCCGCATACGTATCAAGAGTTGGTGTCTGATTGAGTGAAGTACAAAGTTCAAACCAAAAAACCGTTGTGGGGCGCGCAGTAAGTGTCGTATTGAACGCCCCCCACCATTTACTTTGATTGGTGAGACTATTCGCCCACGCACCAATACTTCCCCCACCATAAATTGTCGACTGCGTCGGCCAAAGCTTCGTGCCTCCTTGTGTATAGTATCCATCGACTGCGTTCAAGGTCATTGAGCAGCCAAGAAAACCCATAGTACCTGCAGGTGGTGGCACCACCTGCGCCGATACTCCAAAAGGAAACATTAAAGCAATGAACGTGGTGACTAGAAATCGAAGTGTGGAGTGCATAGCGCGAGACATGTGAGTGGGTAATGATTTGATAATTTATCGTTGGAATAACTCTACACCACCCCCCTCTGCAACAACAGCGTCAGCTGTTGTAAGAGGAGCTTCACCTGCTCTTGCAGTAGTCTGATCTGCTCTAGGATGAGGGCGCGTTTCTCCGGGGTAAGGCCTGATGCGGTAGGTGGGGTTGTGGTGGTACCTGCGTAGAGGGTGTTGAGTTGTGCGCGGGTGGAAGGACCGACGGCACCGTAGCCGGTGGTGGAAGGAGATCCGCTGGAGACAATGGCGTGTTGTATTTGGAAGCGCTCTACGGCAGCTTGGGTGAGCGGGCCATAGTAGCCGGTGATCTCACCTTGGTAGATGGTTGGATCTTGGGCAAGCATCTGCTGGAGGGTGGTGACGTCATCTCCGCGGGATCCGAGAGTGAGCGCTCGGGTGAGGGGTTGATAGTGGGTGGTGGGAGGGGTTGATGTCGTAGGGGTCGTCGGTGTTGCGGGGATTGCTGGAATGGCCGCGGTGGTGGACGGTGCAGCAGAGGTGGTGGTACTTCCCCCCGTGGTCGTCACAACAGTGCTGGGTGCTTCTAGTGCGGGTGTCTCAGGGTCCGGAGTGGTGACCACGGTATCCACGCTCGTCGTGAAGACAAGGGATGCGGGTTCCGAGTAGGCGCTCTGGTCGTCGTACGTGAAGATCGTGTAGACGTAGCGGGTGTTGGGCGCGACGGCGGTATCCGTGTACGTGGTGGTGCCTGTCGGAAGCGTAGCAATGAGGTAGGCGGAATCAGGGGTGTCGATCACGGTACCGTTGTTGGTCTTCCGGTAGATGCGGATATCACGGGTGTACTCGTAGGTGGGGTTGGTCCAGGTGAGGATCACGGATCCTTCCGTTGCCGTTACGTTCTGTACCTTGGGGGGCTTGATAGAGCGGGCCGAGGTTGTGAGAGATGACACGGGGCCCGTGGTGGTGTTTCCTGCGGCATCACGGAGGGAGAGCTGGTAGAAGTATGCGGTCTTTCTCGTGAGGTTGGTGAGGTCAAAGACGTGGGTGGTGCCGGCAGTGTTCGACGTTGCGGTCGTGGTGAGGGAGTTTGATGACGTACCGTACGAGATGGTTGCCGTGACGGGTTCGCTTGCCGTGAGCGTGATGGTGGCTCCGGTTGCCGTGGTGTTCGATACCGTGGCAGAGACAATGCGGGGTGCGGTGGTGTCTGTCGCTGCGGTAACTGATACCGACACACTCTTGGCAATGCTTCCCCCTGCGCCGGTACACGTTAGGGTGTAGGTGGTCGAAGCCGCTGGGACGATCGTCTGTGATCCGCTGGTTGTTGTAGTGCCGAACCATGCGCCACTTGCCGTACAAGTGGTTGCGTTGGTTCCGCTCCAGGTGAGGGTGGTAGAGTTTCCGGTCGTGACGGAGAGTGGTGATGCAGAGAGAGTTAGTGTGGGGGTTGGGGTGACAATGCTCTGTGTAGTTGCACTCACAATACTTGAGTATGTGGAGAGGTTCCCTGCCGCATCGGTGGCACGCACACGGTAGCGGTAGGTGGTGCCTGCAGTAAGGTTGGTGTCAGAGTAGATGATGATAGAAGGTGCTGCGATTTGTGCGAATGTCGTACACGTTGCTCCGGTGCAACGTTCGAGGCGGTAGCCGGTTACACTCACATTGTCCGTTGAAACGCTCCACGAGAGATTGATCTGAGAGGTAGAGATGGCTCCGGCAAAAGGATTCGTGGGTGTTGTGGGTGCGGTGGTGTCGGTTGCCGCAGTCACCGTGACCGTCGCACTCTGTGTGGTCGTACCTCCTGCTCCCGTGCAGGTTAGGGTGTAGGTGGTGTTTGCGGTTGGTGAAAGTGTTTGTGTGCCACTTGTTGCTTTGGTGCCTGACCATGCGCCACTGGCAGTGCAGGAAGTGGCATTGGTGGAGCTCCAGGTCAAGGTGGTGGAGTTTCCTGTCGTGACGGAGAGTGGTGATGCAGTAAGCGTTGCGGTGGGTGCAGGGGTGGTGGTGCCGCTTACGTATTCATCTGAGCCGATGTCTGGAGCTGCTCCAGATGGGCGCTTCGTCGTATGACGATCTAAGCTGACTTGAGATACAGCAAGAGCACCATCAACGGCGGGGCTATTGCTGCTGATCGTAAGCGCTGCACCTGTTCCTTTGATCAGCGGATCTTTCAGAATCGCCTCGGTTCCGCTATATCCTACCTTTGCCGAACCGCTAATCCAGAGCAGGTTTTTCCGTATGGTATGATCCACCGAGTTCTCAATGCTAACGCTTAAGAGGGTGCCGCTCGATCCGGTGATCAGGTTGTTAAGAACGCTGATACCGGTCGGTGGGGTCGAATCTGAAGGGTTGATCACGATTCCGTTCTCGCTGAATCCGACGATGGTGTTGTTCGCTACCAGGGTATTATCCGCGGCTACATGGCCATTCCCCCCACTTGTTGAAAGTCCGTTCAACCGGATTCCTGACTGCTCGCTGTTGACGATCAGGTTGTTAATGATGACGTGATCTGGTCCGCTAACGCTTATGCCGTTCCTCGAGCCGATGATGTTATTGCCTTCTACGCGATTCCCCTGACCGCTTCGCAGGGTAAGTTGGCCGATGGAGTTGAGAAATGTATTGTAACGGACGATAACGCCGGAACTTTTGATTGAAACGATCTCGGCTGTGCCGCTAGCGTTGTCGAACAGGTTGTTCTCAATGACAGTGTTCGTGACGACAGTCGAGTTGCCGGTCTGCGAGCCTTGCTGCCCGATCTGGATTGCCTCCACCTCCTCCTGCCCGAAGCGTCGCAAATTTTTGAAGGTGTTGTGATCGAATCGATTGCGAAGCGTACCGCTACTGGGATCCCAGATGCCAGCACACTTAGAAAGACAGTCCTCGAAATAGTTGTTATCTACGCGGTTGTCACTGGACTGCACGCGCACGACATGGCTCGAATGGCTGGTAGCTGCCCCGCTCGAGATGAACGAGGATGTAGTGATTCGTCCGTTACCACCGCGAAAATCGATGATCGGGGCGATCAAGACACCCTTGAACGCGAGACCGGAAAGATTCACGTATCGGCCGTTAACGATGATCCGGCTTGCGCCGCCAAAGGTCACGCCCCCAGGAGTTTCGGCTCGAATAATGATCGGAACATCGACCGACCCCGACGAAGATACATTCAGATCCCAGTCGGTGTATATGCCGTTCTTTACGACGAGCTCATCGCCCGGGAGAAGTGCTCCGGCACGAGAATTGAATTGCATCACGGATGACACCGTGTAGACGGTACCTATACTTGGCTTCTCCAAATACAACTCATAACTCCAGCCATCGGGTGCGGTGTCGTAGTTCACATTCCACCACCAGATGGTTTCTCCAGCTGAATTCACCGAGGAGAGTGGTCCGCCAATGACAGTACCTTCTGCATTGAGTGGTTGGGTTCCCAAGAGCGTGCCGGCTGTGTTGTTCGTGGGTGCGGTGCGGACGTTTAGGTTTGCGGTTGCTTTGACGCGGTCATTGAGTGAGAACTTAGTTGAGGGTGTGATGACAACCACGTTCTGCGTGACTGCATTCACAATACTTGAGTACGCAGAGAGGTTGCCTGCGGCATCAGTGGCACGTGTGCGGAAACGATACGTGGTGTTTGCGGTGAGTCCTGTGTTTGAGTAGGTGGCTCCGGTTGGTGTTGCTACTTGGGTGAAGGTGGTGCAGGTTGCTCCGGTGCAGCGTTCAAGGCGGTAGCCGGCTACTCCAACTGCATCGGTCGATGCAGTCCACGCGAGGTTGATCTGGGTGGTGGAGATTGCGGTTGCGGTGAAGGAGGTTGGAGTGGTGGGTGCGGTGGTGTCGCTCGTTCCTCCGCCTTGTGCAGGGTCGACGAGGGCGTAGGCGCTCTGGCCTTGAGCGTACTTGAAGTTGTCGATGTAGATTGTATAGTCAGGATCACCTCTATCTTCAGGCCCATAGTATGATCCCGTTGATGGCATCATGTCATTGCCACTCGAATCAGGCCGAGCCGTATTGCCATTGAGGTTGACGAGTGCGAGTTTCCTTCCGTTTAACCATACTTCCAGAATACCGTCGCCGTGCCAAGAACGAACTTGACGGATAACCCAGTCGTTCCAAGTATTTAACTGTACCGGTATCCTGAACACTTCAACATCGTTGTCTATGCTACCAGACTGCACACCCAAACTCACCGTCGAATCACCCTTAAATGTCATCTCGAGTTCCGGCCCACCCGCGCCGTGCTTTGTTTGCCAGATAATATAGCCAGTATTGCTCGATGGTGGCAATGGAGCAGTGTAGTAGTGCGAGAAACCATGCCAGTGCTCTAACCCCTCAGTAACGTCTTGCGCCCTATCTGGAGGATATATTTCCGCACGATGCTTGAAAGAGTCGGCCGCACTACATTGATCAATTCCGGGTTGTGTACCATTTGTGTTCACGATCTTAAGCGCCTTTGACCCTGCGCGTACGATCTGACTCTGTATGGTGTAGCGACCCTGCTGATTACTCAATGACTCACAGCGAAGATCAAGACCTGTAAGTCCATTTTCAAAATCGTAGGAGTATTTCATGGTCGCCCCTCCCCCTGTCCCCACCGCCACTGTCACGCTCTTCACAATACTTCCCCCTGCTCCGGTGCAGGAGATGGTGTAGGTGGTATTGGTTGTGGGTGAAAGTGTTTGTGTGCCACTCGTTGCTTTGGCGCCTGTCCAGCCGTTACTTGCTGAGCAAGATGTGGCGTTGGTTGAGCTCCAGGTCAAGGTGGTGGAGTTTCTGGTGGTGATAGATGTAGGGTTAGCAGAGAGTGTTGCGGTGGGGGTTGGGGTTGTAGCACTCTGCGTCGTTACATTCACAATCGTTGAGTACGCAGAGAGGTTGCCTGCGGCATCAGTGGCACGTGTGCGGAAACGATACGTGGTGTTTGCGGTGAGTCCTGTGTTTGAGTAGGTGGCTCCGGTTGGTGTTGCTACTTGGGTGAAGGTGGTGCAGGTTGCTCCGGTGCAGCGTTCAAGGCGGTAGCCGGCTACTCCAACTGCATCGGTCGATGCAGTCCACGCGAGGTTGATCTGGGTGGTGGAGATTGCGGTTGCGGTGAAGGAGGTTGGAGTGGTGGGTGCGGTGGTGTCGCTCGTTCCTCCGCCTTGTGCAGGGTCGACGAGGGCGTAGGCGCTCTGGCCTTGAGCGTACTTGAAGTTGTCGATGTAGATTGTATAGTCAGGATCACCTCTATCTTCAGGCCCATAGTATGATCCCGTTGATGGCATCATGTCATTGCCACTCGAATCAGGCCGAGCCGTATTGCCATTGAGGTTGACGAGTGCGAGTTTCCTTCCGTTTAACCATACTTCCAGAATACCGTCGCCGTGCCAAGAACGAACTTGACGGATAACCCAGTCGTTCCAAGTATTTAACTGTACCGGTATCCTGAACACTTCAACATCGTTGTCTATGCTACCAGACTGCACACCCAAACTCACCGTCGAATCACCCTTAAATGTCATCTCGAGTTCCGGCCCACCCGCGCCGTGCTTTGTTTGCCAGATAATATAGCCAGTATTGCTCGATGGTGGCAATGGAGCAGTGTAGTAGTGCGAGAAACCATGCCAGTGCTCTAACCCCTCAGTAACGTCTTGCGCCCTATCTGGAGGATATATTTCCGCACGATGCTTGAAAGAGTCGGCCGCACTACATTGATCAATTCCGGGTTGTGTACCATTTGTGTTCACGATCTTAAGCGCCTTTGACCCTGCGCGTACGATCTGACTCTGTATGGTGTAGCGACCCTGCTGATTACTCAATGACTCACAGCGAAGATCAAGACCTGTAAGTCCATTTTCAAAATCGTAGGAGTATTTCATGGTCGCCCCTCCCCCTGTCCCCACCGCCACTGTCACGCTCTTCACAATACTTCCCCCTGCTCCGGTGCAGGAGATGGTGTAGGTGGTATTGGTTGTGGGTGAAAGTGTTTGTGTGCCACTCGTTGCTTTGGCGCCTGTCCAGCCGTTACTTGCTGAGCAAGATGTGGCGTTGGTTGAGCTCCAGGTCAAGGTGGTGGAGTTTCTGGTGGTGATAGATGTAGGGTTAGCAGAGAGTGTTGCGGTGGGGGTTGGGGTTGTAGCACTCTGCGTCGTTACATTCACAATCGTTGAG
>MHUZ01000021.1 GCA_001823605.1 Candidatus Yonathbacteria bacterium RIFOXYD1_FULL_52_36 | reverse complement strand
CGAGTTTTTTGAGGCGGTCATAGACCTTGCGGCGCTCGAGCGTTTTGAGTGCGCGCGCCTTTACTTTATATTTTGACATCGTGCGCTCAAAATAGCGCTCGCTCTTGAGGCGGGGGATAATACCCGTTGACTGCATGCGGCGAGAGAATCGCTTGATGAGCGTTACGGGACTTTCGTTACCTGTTTTTTTGACTTCTGCATTTACGATCATGGACAAAAGATTATCACATCAGGGTTTTTTTGACAAGGGTGCGGTTTTTGAGAACGGTTTTTAATGTGGCTTGATCTTCTTGATATATTCCGGCAGATCAGCGATCTTTACCGTTTCCTGGGAGCGTGAGCTCATGTCGCGCACAATAACCGTCCCATCCATGGCTTCTTTTTGGCCAAAGATTATCGCGTAGGGAACATTAAGGTTCTCTGCCATACCGAGTTGAACCGAGAGGCTGTCTTTCGGGAGCGACTGCACGACCGGAATACGTGCTTTGCGGAGGATCTCGATGATCGAGAGACTCTTGAGCTTTGCTTCGAATCCGAGCTGGATGAAGCAGACCTTCGGTTTCTTTAAGATGCGCGGGTCGAGCGGTTTGTGGCGAGGCGACATGATGACACGATCAATACCAATACCCCCGCCGACGCCGGGAACATCCTTCTTGCTCCCGAGGAATTTTGCCAAGTAGTCGTATCGGCCACCGGCAGCGACTGAGAGCGCACCTGGATCGCGTTCGTCCGGCGCTGCGGCTCCTTCCGGCAAGCGTTCAGCGATCTCGAAGACAGTGCGTGTGTAGTAGTCGAGCCCGCGTACAAGGAACGGATTCATTTCGTAGGGAATTCCCATGGTTTCGAGGTACTCGATCACTTCTTTGAAGTGCGCACGGCAAGGTGAGCAGAGAAAGGCGATCGATTGAGGCGCCCCTGCTTTAAACGGCTCACAGCGTTCGTCTTTGCAGTCGAGAAGGCGGAGGGGATTGGTCTTCAAGCGTTCTTGGCAGTGAGGACAGAGGTTGTCAGCATGCTTTTTGTAGTAGTTGGTGAGCTCGCGGAGAAACGCAGGGCGACAGTCTTTGTCACCGATGCTGTTGATGTACACCACGATATTTTTGATACCGGCTTCTTCGAGAATGATCGTCATGGTGCGGATCACGATCGCATCCGCGATGCTTTTTGTGCTACCCAAGATCTCCAAGCCGAATTGTCGCAGTTCACGGAGGCGACCGTGCTGAGGATTTTCGTGGCGGAAGAATGGTCCGCAGTAGTAGAGCATCACCGGCTGAGGAAGCGCTTGCATGCCGTGCTCGATGTATGCGCGCATGACCCCCGCAGTCCCCTCAGGGCGCATTACGAGGTGATCGCCGCCCTTGGTCTTGAGCGAGTACATTTCTTTGTCGCGAATGTCGGTACCGACACCAAGGCTTGAGGTGAAGACCGGCTCGCGCTCGAGGATTGGCGTAGCAATCGGCTTGAAACCGTAGTAGACCGCGACTTCTGATGCTTTATCAAAAAAACCTTGGTACTTGTAAAACTCCTCTCCAATGAGATCACGCATACCTTTGGGAGAGGTGAAGAGTTCGGCGTGCGGTTTTTTGGATGGCTGTTTTTGCTGCATAGGAATGGCGGTGCGCTACGGAGGGCTTAGTGCCGGTAGTATATCACATCCGGTTCGACGTCAAATTACTCTTTTCCAGGGAAGAATGAGGCGGTGGTTGGCGGCAAAAGACGTACGAATGCGCGGCCGACAATGAGATCGCGTTTTACGGGACCGAAGAAACGCGAGTCGAGACTTGCGGCGCGATTGTCACCCATCATAAAAAATTCTTCCTGCCCGAGAGTAACGCGGAGTACCTCGTCGGTCTTGGGGTAGAGCACGTACGGCTCCTCGAGCGTCGTACACGGAGCTTCTCCTGTGCTGATGCATATCGTACCGTCCGCGATCTCGAGTGTTTCTCCGGGAAGGCCGACCACGCGTTTGATCAGGTACTTTTTGCTGTTGCCACGCGGATCGTGGAGGACGACAATGTCACCACGCTCGGGGGGCGAGAAGCGATACGAGATCTCGTCAATAATGAGGTATTGTCCAGTGGCGAACGTCGGATCCATTGATTCGCCATTTACGATGAACGGCTGAGCGATATACATGCGCACGGGAACCACGATGATCACGGCGATGATCACGAATTTTACGAACTCGAAAATACTGTGGCGAAGCGTTTGTTTTTGAGGCTCCGGCGCTTTAGAGGGAGTGGTTTGTGGTGATGATGGTTCCATGGTGTGGAGTATAGCGCCAAATGAGGGCGGGTACAAACATGTACTCATGTGTGTACCCCGTCCGAATGATGACGATCTACAGTATTCTTTATAACGCCAAGTGAGGAGCAGCACAAATGCGAGCATTTGCGCGCGAGGGTGGTAATTTTTTTGCGGTATCGCTATACTTGGATATCATTATGGGATACATCATCGCAGGGCTCGGCAATCCGGGAGACGAATACGAAGGCACACGACACAACGTGGGGCGGATGGTCGTCGAGAAGTTTGCAAAGAAACAAGAGCTCTCCGACTGGAAGGACGACAAGTACACGAAAGCGCTCGTGGCGAAGGGTAAGGTAGGGAAGGAGTCGGTCGTTGCGGTGATGCCCGAAACCTTTATGAATAACTCGGGTAAGGCGATCGCACCGCTCGTGAAAAACGCGAAGCAGGCGGAGAAACTCGTGGTGATCTACGATGATCTTGATCTGCCGCTCGGCACCATGAAGATCTCGTTTGATCGCGGGTCTGGCGGGCACCGCGGACTTGAATCGATCATCAAACATCTGAAAACGCGCGCGTTCGTGCGCGTACGCGTGGGTGTCTCACCGGCGACACCCTCGGGTAAACTGCGCAAACCTTCGGGCGAGGATGCGGTGATCAAATTCATCCTCGGGAAGTTTTCTCCAAAGGAAACGGACGTACTCAAAAAGGTGCTCAAAAAGGCAAGCGAGGCGCTTGAACTCGTGGTGACCGAAGGACGTGAGCGGGCGATGGGGGAGGTGAATTAAAAGGGGGAGTTTTAATGAAGTGAACAAAAACCAGCGCGCCGTACGGCGCGCTGGTTTTTGTTCACGCGAGGTTAATGAGACAAGGTGTTTACTATAGGTATGCTCATCGTGCACTACTCACTTTTAATTAATTTCACCATGACAAAGACAAAAAAATATGTGATGAATTTTTATGCAAGAGGCATTGGTCATCGTGCAATCTCTTTTCTTATGTTGTTTTCAGTGGTGGGGATGTCGTTCGCACCAGTGATTGCGCCGACACCCAAAGCCGATGCGGCGGTGACGGGGTGGCACAAAGGGGCGAGCATCGTAGCGCGCTCCTCGACTGATTATGCGAGTGAATCATTCAAGGCGTCATTGCGCGATCTCAAAGCAACGGGCGCAACCCATGTAGGGCTCGTTGCAACGTACTATCAGACATCGATCACCTCAAGTGATATTTATCGTACTGGCACCGGTACGCCGACTGACGCATCACTTGCGGAAGCGATCCGGTATGCGCGCTCGATCGGACTGCAAGTAACCGTGAAGGTGCACGCGGAACCGCTTACCCATGATTGGCGCGGAAGGATCAATCCAAATGATAAAGCGGCGTGGTTCCAAACCTATGGGGACCTTTTGGTGCGCATTGCAACCCTTGCACAGACAAACGGTGCGGAGAACTTTTCGATCGGTACCGAAATGGTAACGCTCGCGAACAAAAACAATGGACAGACCGATCGCTGGGTCGCGCTTATCAATCGTGTGCGCGGGGTATATTCCGGCAACGTTACCTACGAGGCGAATTCCTCGTATCCTGATCCCAATGATTGGATCAGCAATGAAAAGGCATATGTCGGGTTTTGGCCATCGGTGGATTTCATAAGCATCTCGGCATACTTCAGTCTTCCGGGTGATTCACAGAACTCGGTCGCTTCATTTGTGTCAGCGTGGGACCAACTCAATGATACTCACTTGCAGCCATTTTATAACCAATACAACAAACCAATCATCTTCAGCGAAGTGGGATACCGTAGTGTCAACGGGGCCAACATGAAACCCTATGAATCGTGGACCGATGCGCCGTACAATGCTGAGCTTCAGGCGCGGCTCTACGAGGCGCTTTTGAGTTACTGGGGAACCTCCTCGTATATGCGGGGAGTGTACTTGTGGAATTGGATAAGTTACCCCGATGCTGGCGGAACAGGGAACAAAGATTACACACCGCAGAACAAACCTGCTGAAGAGGTGATGCGCCAGTGGTTTGGCACGATCAATGGCGAAACGCCGCCACCGCCCCCGCCAGAACCACAGACCGCGACATTTTCGGCAGCGCTCGTTGCCGCGGGAACACTTACGGCAGGACAAAGGGCAACGCTTGGCGTATCCGCACAGAGCGATACTGCGGTCTCGAATGCGATCATTGATTACGAGATCTACGACGGTCAGGGGCGCAAGGTGTTTCAGCGATATTTCTCGGGGCAGAATTTTGCAGCGGGGGAAACAAAACAGTATTCACTTGACTGGACACCCGCAAGTAATGGTTCGTACACACTGAAAATGGGTGCGTTTGCCAGTAATTGGTCGAGGCTCTATACGTGGAGGAATAATGTGGCAACGCTTTCGGTCGGTCCTGCGGCGACTCCGGGCACTATTACGATCGTTGCGCCGACGAACGGGGCGACGCTTTCAGACACGCAAACATTTAAGGCGTCGCTTGGCGGGTACACGCTTCCGCAGTACACAATGTATTGGAAAGTGGATGGTGGAACGCTTAACGCTATGCGCGATAGTGCGGACTCATTGAACAAAGAGGCTCTGGTGAGCGTGAGGAATTGGAAGTGGCGTTCAAGCGGGGAGTACACGGTCACGTTCGTGGCAAAGGATCTGAGTGGCGTGACGCTCCGTACGGCATCGGTAAAGATCCGTGCAAATTGATAGGGGCAGACACACAAAAACCCGCGCGCCGCTGAACGCGAGTGCGCGGAGCGTTCAGAACCGGAGCGCGGTGGCGCGAGGTGGGGGCTGCAAATTTTTCAGCAGAAAAATATTGTGGCCCGGCGCGCGGGTTTTTTTGTGTGTCTTTGTCGATAGGTCCTACTTCGCCTCTTCTCCTTCGGTGTTTGCCTGAGAAAACGAGAGTGTCATCTTCTGATCCTTGGGCTCGAAGAGCGTGATCTTGAAGCTGTAGGTCTTGCCGAGTTCGAGTGCTGCGCGGAGTTTGTCCATCGTTCCGAATTCGGAGAAATGAACCAATCCTGCAACGCCTTCCTCGATCGAAACGAGTGCGCCGTACTGGTTGAATTTGATTACCACGCCGGTCACTGCATCACCCTTCTTCCATTTCTTGCTTGCTTCGGTCCACGGATTGTCCTTGAGAGCCTTGATCGAGAGCGACACTTTGCCGTCCTTTACATCAATGACCTTTACGCGAACTTTGTCGCCTACTTTGTAGAGTGTGCGCGGATTCTCGACGAGTGCCCAGTCCATCTCGGAGATGTGGACGAGTCCCTCGAGTCCTTCTTCGATCTTGACGAAGACGCCAAAGTCAACGATGCCGGTCACGGTGCCGTCGCGCTCGTCGCCTACGGCGTACTTCTCAACCATCTCGCGCTTCTCTTTCTGTCCTGAATCTTTCTCGGAAAAAATAAGCTTTCCTTCTTTCTGGTCAGCACCGATGATGGTGACGGTAAGTTTTTCGCCGATGAGTTTCTTCAGCTCTTCCAAAATACGATCCTTACTGCCGTCCTCAACGCGCGGGTAGTGCTCGGGCTTGAGTTGTGAAGCCGGGAGGAATCCTGCGATGCCCTGCCACTCGAGGATAAGTCCACCCTTGTTGGCGTCCTTGATCGGGAGCTCGACGACAAGTTTCTTTTTGATCGCATCTTCTGCCTCGGTCCAGATGAGTGCCTGGCGTGCCTCGTGGAGCGAGAGCTCAACGTAGCCGTCTTCGTTGTGTGCGTCCACAACCTGGGCGCTGATCGTATCGCCGATGGCGATCTTTTTCAAAACATCGCGCGCCTGAAGGTACTCGCGGCCGAAAATGATGCCGGTTCCGAAGGGCTTCAGGTTAATGTAGACTGCCGCTTTGTCGATTGATATGACCGGGCCTTCAATGAGGTCACCAAGCTTGGGAGGAGTGGGGACGCGCTTCAAAAGCTCGTGCATGAGCGTTTCGACGACAACTTCTTCTGTGGTTTCTTGTTTGGTCATGAAAATAAAAAAGCCCGCCTAGGGCGGGGGCATTCCGCCTTAAGGTTCCATAAGTTCATGCGCATCTAAACGGCGCAATCACTTTAATGGGGTTACCCTTAAAGGTTATCAATTAATACCGAGTCGAACATGCCGGCTTGGTGGGGAAACTATAGCATGGTGGGGGTCTTCGGGCAAGAAAACGCCCCGACGTATGTCGGGGCGTTGGTTGTAGATGCTGGCAAAAGCAGCCAGGGTTCTTTGTAAGGGCCATGGCAGTCGCCCTAGTGCGGGAAGGTGCACGCGGGTGAGGCAGTGCTAAACAGCGGAGGGCTTTTCATGGGAAAGCTCCTTTGTCGCGGACTCTAGCCAAAGGACTAGCGCAAACTACTCCTCTTTAAGCATATCACATGCGCTTGCTTGGAGTGATGGTAATGGCACGTGTCTGTGGAAAACTTTTTGCGCAAGAAAAAACCACCCCCTTAGTGGCAGGGGGTGGTCGGGTGCTGCGTGACATCCGGTAAGGATGTCACTGGCGAAGCGGGCGAACACTTATGTGTTCCCGTCGGCGCCGGCCGTGGTTCAGGCGATGTAGTTCAGACCAATGGCGGGATGACCGCTGCCGCCGGTGTCGGCCGTGATGTTGATCATATGGCTACTCAAGAAGGTGCTGGGCGTCTTCATTGGTATTTCTCCAGTGAGGATCGAATTGATCCAAGTAGTAGTATAGCAGATATGTAGGATATGTCAAGTGCTCGGCGGACAAAGTAAGACGCCCCGACGTGTGTCGGGGCGTTGTTGGGTTTCCAGTCATCGGGGTCGATGCTGGATTCGTTCAGGCCTAGGGCTAGTCGCCCGAGCCGGCGCCGATTGTGCTGGTCACGATGGACTTCTCGTCGCGCGTGACAATCTTCAGCGTGATGTCCTCCGAGGTTTTTCCCGGGGGACCGGTGTTGCTGGCGTGCATAGGATTGCTCCTCTGGCAATGCCGGACTATTGGGCCGGTGACCAACTGCTCCGAAACAACCATACCACATCAGCCATAGGTGTCGAGGGCTTCCACGGCCTGATTTTTGAGGTCGAGGTCTGTGCGGCGGCCGCGATGGTGACCATTCGGCTGGTCAGGTGGTGCGGCACCGAGATTCATGTCATCGGACCACGAGCCATCCTCAGTGGTATCTTGCGTGTTTCCTTGTGTTTCACTCATGCAACACCCCCGTCTTGTTTAATGGAAAGATCTTAAACAACCGAGATATATTATGCAATACTCAAACAAAAATACAAGTTCCGCTGTGGACAACCCCCAACAGTTTTTGTTCTTTGAAAAACCTGATAGAATGTGCCCACTATGGTTATCACCTATCACGGAGGAGAATTCATCAAGGCGCAGGTGGGCGATATGGTGCTCGCTTTTAACCCCATCGGCAAGGAGTCGGTCTGGAAGCAGTCGCGCTTCGGTGCGGATATTGCGTTCGTTACGCTCGATGATGCGGATTTCAACGGCATCGAACAGGTGACGTACGGAGATAAGACGCCATTCGTGGTTTCGGGTCCAGGCGAGTACGAAGTGAAGGGAATCTTCATCAAGGGCGCCTATACACAGACGACCTACCACAAAAAACTGCGCGCCAATACGGTCTACGCGCTTACATTCGACGACATCCGTATCGGGTTCTTGGGCGCACTGCCGAATGCAGAAGCGCTTACGGGCGAGATCAAAGAAATGTTGGGGAGTGTCGACATCCTCTTCGCACCGATCGAGGGAGGCGAGGTGCTCTCGGCAGGCGACGCGCACAAGATCGCGGTCGCACTCGAAGCAAATATTTTGATCCCGATCCATTATGATGGCGTGGGGGACACCGCACTTACGGCGCTTGAGAAAGAGGCAGGGGAAAAAGCAGAGGTACTCGAAAAACTCACAATCAAGCGCAAGGATCTCGAAGGAAAAGAAGGGAAAGTCATTGTACTCACGGCGTAACCCGCACCGCAATCCGCTATGGATCTCATTGAGCGTCTCCAAAAGAAACCGGAACATGAGCGCAAACAGATCGCGCTCGCGTTGACGATAATCTTGTTCGGCCTCGTTATTTTTCTATGGGTAATGCTCATGCAGGTCGCCGGTAAAGAGAGTGAAGATACGGCGCAAAACGCCCCCTCACCATTTGAGGCGCTTGGCGGGGTCCTTCGTGCAAGCATGAGCGGAACCGGCGCACCATTTGAAAAGAAGACAGAAGCCCCAGAGAACTATGCTCCGGTGGTTGTCCAAGAAGAAGCTCTGATCGAGGGATCTTCCGCCACAACAACCGAGGAATTGGTACCGGAAGTGTCGGCAGAAGAAGACGTTTTACCACCACCAGCCCCTTAACTGAAGCGGCGTTGTGTGATATACTAAGAGGAACATTATGAAGAAACGGGAGCAGGAACAGCACGAAGAACCAAAGGCGCCTCACGAGGGCGTCATCTCTGTTGAGATCAGCGCGGAGATGAAAGAATCGTATCTCGACTACGCAATGTCCGTCATTGCGAGTCGTGCGTTGCCTGACGTGCGCGATGGGCTCAAGCCGGTGCACCGCCGCATTCTTTTCGCGATGGGGGAGATGGGACTCGCGCACACCGCAAAATTCCGCAAGTCGGCGGCAGTAGTTGGAGACGTGCTCGGAAAATACCACCCGCACGGCGACTCGTCTGTGTACGACGCAATGGTGAAGCTCGGTCAAGATTTCGTGACACGCTACCCGCTCGTCTTCGGTCAGGGTAACTTCGGTTCGATCGACGGCGACCCTCCGGCAGCCATGCGTTACACCGAGGCAAAGATGTCCCGCATCGCCAGCGAACTGCTCCGTGATCTTGATAAAGAAACAGTTGACTTCCGTGGCAACTACGACAACACCCGCAAGGAACCGATCGTGCTTCCGGCAGGGGTGCCCAACCTTCTTTTGAACGGAACGCTGGGTATCGCCGTCGGTATGGCAACGAACATTCCTCCCCACAACTTGGGCGAGCTTGTCGATGCCTGTTCTTATCTAGCTGACGACAAAGATGCCACGAACGAAGATCTGTTGAAGTTCGTGAAGGGTCCCGATTTTCCGACCGGCGGTTTGGTGTTTAACGAGAAAGACATTCATCACGCATATTCATCCGGACGCGGTGGTGTGGTGACGCGCGGCGAGGTGGATATCGTGGATGGCAAGAACGGCAGTCAGATCCTCATCACCTCGATCCCATTCCGCGTAAACAAGTCCGACCTCATCATGCAGATCGCTGAGCTGGTGCGCGAGAAGAAGATCGAGGGCATCAAAGGACTTCGCGATGAATCAACAAAAGAGATCCGTGTAGTGATCGACCTTAAATCAGGTGCCCATCCGCAGAACGTGCTGAACTACCTCTACAAGCACACCACGCTTGAGACGATGTTCCACTACAACATGCTCGCATTGGTGGATGGTGTTCCTCAGACGCTCTCGCTCAAGCAGATCCTTGTAGAATTTTTGGCGCACCGCCAGATCGTCGTGCGTCGCCGTACGCAGTATGACCTTACGCGCGCAGAGGAGCGCGCACACATTTTGGAAGGGTTGAAGAAAGCCCTCGATCATATTGACCAGATCATTAAGGTGATCAAGGCGTCAAAAGACACGCCGACTGCGCACCTCAATTTGATGAAAGAGTTCAAGTTCTCCGATCGCCAAGCGACGGCTATCTTGGAAATGCGCCTCCAGAAACTTGCCGGTCTTGAGCGTAAGCAGGTGGAGACCGAACTCGAAGAGAAGCGCAAGCTCATCAAAGAGTTGAAGGAACTTCTCGCAAGCGAGAAAAAGATCTTGGGTGTGGTGAAGACAGAACTTCTCGAGGCGAAGGAGAAATATGGCAACGATCGCCGCACGCGCATCGTGAAGGGTGGCGCTAAGGCGATCTCTCTTGAGGACACGATCCCCGACGAAGAATCGATCTTGGTGTTCACGAGCGGAGGATATGTGAAGCGCACAAACCCGAGCGAGTACCGCAAACAAAATCGCGGCGGGGTGGGCGTGATGGACCTCAATACCAAAGAAGAAGATTTTATTACAATATTCCTTTCTGCGTCCACGCACAGCGACCTGCTCTTCTTTAGCGATAAAGGCAAGGCATATCAGATCAAAATGTACGATATCCCTGAAGGGAAGCGTGCAACGCGCGGCAAGTCGGTGATGAACTTCCTCTCGCTTTCTGCGGATGAGAATGTCACCTCGATCCTTTCAGTACCTAAGGCGGTAAAGGGTGTGCAAGCACAGGCATCACTCATGATGGTCACAAAACAGGGTGTGGTGAAGAAAGTTTCTGCGCAGGGTTTTGCGGATGTACGCAGGAGCGGTCTCATGGCAATCAAGCTTGCTCCGGGTGATGAACTGCTTTCGGCGCGTCTCTGTGGTAAGGGAGACAGTGTGGTGCTTGCTACGGCAAAGGGGCAATCAATTCGATTTAAAGAATCCGATGTGCGCGAGATGGGGCGTGCGGCGGGCGGTGTGCGCGCTCTCAAGATCGGCAAAGGCGACAGTCTGATCGGCGCGGATGTGGTTTCGGCTGCCGCGGAGAATCCGGAACTTTTAGTGATGAGCGAGAATGGCTACGGCAAGAAGACCCCGATGAAAGAGTACAAGATTCAGGGTCGCGGCGGTTCGGGCATCAAGACGTTTAAGGTAACCGCAAAGACCGGCGCGCTCATGGCGGCGAAGGTGATCACGTCTCTCGACGAAGAAGTTGTTTCAATATCAAAGAAGAGCCAAGTCATCCGCGTAGAAACTAAGAGCATCCCCGCACTTGGCCGACAGACGCAGGGCGTGCGGATTATGAAATTGCGCGAGGGGGATTCGATTGCCTCGCTGGTGTGCCTCTAAGCGACGCGTGAAATCCCGCGCTTCTCATCCAGTTCTGGGCGTTCGCCGCGCTTTGAGCGCACCCTTTTTAAGGGTGTTTTCCCCAACCCCGCGTTCGTACATTGTGCGAACGCGGGGTATACTATAATGATAATGAGTGAATTTTCTGATCCCAAAAAAGTAGTTAAGGAGGCTTCCGTGACGGAGGGAATGCAGGTCGCGGACTTTGGTGCCGGCTCGGGAATGTACACGCTGGCACTTGCGGAAGCCGCGGGAGACACAGGCAAGGTCTATGCGGTTGAAGTACAAAAAGATCTTGTTGCTACACTGAGCCTCAAAGCGCGCGAGTCGCGCAAGGGGAATGTGGAAGTGGTGTGGGGTGATATCGAACGCGAAGGAGGAACCAAGCTTCGTAATGCGTCCGTCGATCTCGTGCTAGTTGCCAACGTATTGTTCCAGGCACCGGATCGAGCCGGTATTGCACGGGAAGCGTGGCGCGTACTCAAGAATGGCGGTAAAGCGATCGTGATCGACTGGTCAGGCTCGTTTGGCGGCGCAGGACCAACCGTACGACAGCTCGTGCGTGCCGATGAGGCACGGCGTATTTTTGAAGGCGAGCGGTTTCGATATGAAAAACCGCTCTTTGATGCCGGTGCGCACCATTATGGTATTGTTATGAAGAAGAACACCGGATAACGTATGCAAGAAAAAAGCACGAATATTTTTCAGGTAGGGTTGATGATGGGAGCCGCACTTTTCGGCATGTTGGGCTTTCTTATGTTCGCCGACATTATCCCTTCGCCATGGGGGAGCAAAGCGAAGCAGAACTACGGCACAGTGACGGTGTGGGGAACGGTTGATGAACGGGTCGTTACCAGTGCCTTTAACGAAGCATTTCCAGGGATCGAGACAGTGCGAATGGCATATGTACAAAAAGATCCCGATACGCTTGATGCGGATCTTACTGAAGCGCTTGCTTCAAATCGTGCTCCTGATGCGGTCATATTCACGCACGATGGAATGTATCGTCATCGTGATCGGCTCGTGCCATTCTCGATGGCGTTGCGCGACCTCAAGAATACATTTATTGAAGAGGTTGAGCTCCTAGTCTACCCGCAGGGAATGATCGGGATGCCGATCGCGGTTGACCCGCTGGTGATGTATTGGAACCGCGACCTGTTTTCTGCGGAAGGAATCGCAAACCCGCCTCAATCGTGGACTGAGTTTTACGTTGAACCGATGGTGCAACTCACGAAACGTGGAACCACACAGGGGGCGATCGCACAGAGCGGGATCGCGTTGGGGCAGTCTGAGAATGTGCTCCACGCAAAAGAGATCCTGGCCACGCTTATCTTGCAGACCGGAAATGCGATCACGATGTTTGAAGGAGCAGAAGCCGCGCAAACACTTAAGAGTGTGATCGCGCGCGATGTACAGTCGGCGAGTTCTCCTGCTATAGCCGCACTTCGTTTCTATACGCGATTTGCTGACCCGACTCGCGGAGAATATTCATGGAGTCGGGCGCTTCCCGTCTCACGTGATTTTTTTGCACAGGGGGACTTGGCAACCTACTTTGGGTTCGCGAGCGAGTACGCAGTTATCACCCAGAAGAATCCACATCTCAATTTTGATATGGCGCCGTTACCACAAGCAAAAGTGAAGACTGAGGATCCGGGAAGATCGGCAACGTTCGGCACGTTATATGCGGCAGGCGTACTTAAGGCGGGGGCAAATCCTTCTGGCGGATCATATATTGCGGGGCTTTTTGGAAGCAGGGAGTTCTCTCAGGCATTTTCTGATGCGCTTGGCATTGCTCCTGTCCGCCGAGACATGCTTTCCGTAGAGCAGAGTGATCCGTTCAAAGAGGTTGTGTATCGAGGAGCGCTTATTGCGCGCGGGTTTGTCGATCCAGACGCGGCGAGCACAAAAAGTGCGTTCCAGTCGGCGATTGAAGATGTGCTCTCGGCACGACGTGACGCGAAAGATTCGATCACGGTGCTCGATGGACGACTGAGTGAGAGTATTAAACGATCAATGCCGTAACTATGAGTATGTTTCAAGACTATGCAGCACGCACAAGCGCGGTCGTGGTAAGCTTTGTTCCGGTACTTGTGTACGCGACTGCGCCGACGGCGATCGTGCCGGCATGTGAAGGGTCGGGATGTGGCTGGACACAACTTATGCAACTGGCGCGCAACATCGTTGATTTTTTGTTGTACGGGTTAGCACTTCCCCTTGCGGCGGTTGCGTTTGCCTATGCGGGGTTTCAGTTGATGATCCATGGGGGGAGCGACACGGCACGTCAAAATGCGAAAGATGCTTTTCTGTGGGCCGCGATCGGGTTAGTGGTGGCATTTGGTGCGTGGGTGATCGTAAAGTTTGTCATGACGGTCCTGTTCGAAGAACCGTTTAGATCTGTCGGGTAATAATCTATGAGCATGAAATCACTATATACGTACATCGCAGGTGGCATAGCAGTATGTTCGCTGTTGGTCAGCATGGTTCTTGTTGCGGTGCCGGGGGGTGTTGTGTATGCCCAAGGGACCATTACGCCACAGCCACCCGCGGGACAGGGTACAATCACGCCGCAGGCACCTCGAACTACCAATGTTCAGCCAGTGGCAGGATCTGGGGAGACAATCAGGTTTCCGAACCCGACACCCTACAACAGCCTCATGGAGCTTTTACACAAAGTCCTTGAAGCGATTGTGCGGATCTTGATGCCGGTCATAGCGGTGATGCTTATTTACTCCGGATTTCTTTTTGTGACTGCAGGAGGAGACACTAAGAAACTTGAAGATGCCAAGAAAACATTTTTTGGTACGATTATTGGCGCGGCGATCGTACTCGGCGCTTGGGCGTTGGCAACGGCGATTGCGGGGACGATCCAAAGGATCTAGATAGAGAGATAAATATATGCATACTAGGGTTCAAAGAAACATCGGCAGTGTCCTTGGGGCATTTGGATTATTTGCTCCGCTCGTTCTTTCGGCGGAAGGGGTATATGTGTCAGAGCACTTTACTGACTTTAGGACATTGGTGCAGTATGTGGTCGGTCAGATCATCGGTCCTTTGGTGAGTATTCTTTTTGCTGCCACCATTGTCTATTTTCTCTGGGGTGCCGTGCAGTATATACGCAATTCTGCAGAGTCTGACGGGCGCACTGAGGGCAGGGAACGGATGATTTGGGGAATCGTCGCTCTTGCGGTCATTGCCGCCTTTTGGGCATTTGTGGGGATCGTGGTACGCACGCTTTCGTAAACGGTGCTATCCACAGGTATGATTGCGGGTTGTCCAGGTGTGCCGTATACTAGAGGATAGGTTGTGTCGATCATCAATTTTATTTATAAAAGCATTTTTAATTACGTTATGCGTTCTACAGCAATAAAGATCTCAGCATGGATCCTCGTGGCGATGCTTCCTGTGGCAGTATTTGCGACGGGACCACTTACCATTGGTACACAAGCAGACGCGGGAGATGTCTTTGCGTTCGTCGGTACTATTTTGAACCTCCTCGCTTCACTCTTTGTTTCACTCGCGGTGGTGTATTTCCTCTGGGGATTGGCAAAGTTTGTTTTGAATTCAGGTGACGAAGAAGCTCGTAAAGAAGCTCGCAGTATGATCGTCCACAGCATTGTGGCGATCGCTATTATGGTGAGCGTATGGGCATTGGTGGGAATTTTGATTCGAACGGTCGGTGGACGTGGAACAACAGGATCTGCGCCAGATCTCCCGATCAACAACCGTACTCGCTAAGCGTACTCTTTGATGGATCCTCTAGGTCAGCTTATCTCTTCGATCTCGCGAGAGATTCTCAATCCGTTCATCGTACTTATCTCATCTGCCGCAGTGCTCTATTTTGTGTGGGGCGTGCTCAAATTCGTAAAAGGGTTTGATGACGACACGAGTCGCGAAGATGGGAAGCGACACATGATCTGGGGAGTCGTTGGTATGTCGATCATGCTTCTTGTGTATGTGATCATCAACGTCATTGCAAATGTCGTTGGTGTCCCAAGACCATACTAAGTATTCTAGAGTGTAGATTTGCAAAATCGCCCCTTAGGGGCGATTTTGCGTTCAGATACGAAAAGAAAAAAGGCGCCACGGGTGGTGGCGCCTTTGGTGGCAGGCGTTGTGCCTACCAAAGAAGAACTATCATTTCACTGTTTTCCGGTGCAAGGAACCCGACAGAAAGTGTTCCTGTTTGCGGGTCGACCGTTGGCTCTAGGTCTGCTCGCTGTGCATTCGGTCCGCAAGGAACAGGCAATCCTTGCTCGGCGATAAGGATGTTTCCATCCGTAGAGCAGTGATAGGTCACTGTTTTGCCGAACTCGAACTCAACCCACCGTGTTTCTCCAGCGGGAATCCGAAGTGTCCTCCCCGCAACCTCCTCCGTGCCGTTGAATGACATACCAAACTGCTCGGCCACTACGATGATGTAGATCACGATGAGTGTCGTGAGCAGCACTCCGCCGATCCATTTGGTTGCAGGTGTTCTTGTTGGCCTGTCGAGCGCCTGAACAATAATCACCAAAAGAAGAGGAAGCCCCAGGAACACCATGTGGTCACGCCAGTTCCAGAATTGCTTGAACTGATCAGGCCAGAAAAAATACAGTGCTCCCATCACCAGCGCCCAAAGACCAAGAATTGTCAAAGTGGCTGACGATTCGGAACTGTCCCAAAGCCCCCTTGTCCATTGCCTGAATCGGTACCACCGCCCCCTTCGCACAGGGGCGGGGAGTTCGCATGGGGGTACGCTTTCTTCACACAGAGGCATGTTTCTCTGTGTGCGGTTTCCAAGCATTTGGCCTACGAGAGCAAGTACTGCCATGATGATGAGAAGTACCAATGGACCACTCATTGCGATTCACCTCCTGTAGTTGATGCGGGTGAGGGTTTTTGAGTATTGCTCCCGCCCTGCTTTAAGGTTTTTGCGATAGCATCAGTGATGCCGCCTAGACCACCAAGTTCTCCGAAGTAGGCATAGTTGGCGTTCTTTGCAATATCTTGAGCAGCGGTTGCCGCTATGATGACAACAGGATCAATGCCAGCTTTGTTAGCTTCTGTTAGGCCGCGGATGCGACCGGCAATCTCCTGCTCGTTTGCGTTTCCTCGGCCGGTGCCTTCTTGGGTAAGCCTATACTCCTCTGCAGCGGCAGTGATACGCGTTTGTTGCGCCCTTGCCTTTGTCTGGCCGATCTCGCGGACCGCCATGTTGAACTCATGTCCCGGACTGGGCATGAGTACGCCGACCTCCACAATGTCAGCACCCCATGTTTCCGTTAGTTTGTCGAAGGCATCCTTCATGGATTGATTGATTTTGCTGGTCTCTTCGATGACCAGCGCGAGGTTACGGCTGCTAAGCTCATTGAGCAGTACGCGCTCGCCGCTGTCACGAAGTTGTTTAACGACACGTTCCAACGCCTCTTTTTCGGTATCACCACCAACGACCATGAGGAACTGAAACAGGTTTTTAACGCGATAGCGAGTGTAGAACGAAGCAGAGATGACCATCTGCACGTTGAACGGGTCATCATTGCTCCACTTCAAACCGTTGCCACGATCTCCTTCACGTGCAGGACCGGTAGGAACTCGGATCGGCCACACCTTTCCATCGGGGAGTTTTCCGTCTTTGAGTTCATTCAAAACTTCCTTTTCATCGCGCCACTCGATCTGCTCAGGCTCTCCAGGGAATTGGTTTTGGAGAACATTTTGGGTGATCCGCCATACCTTCACCATGCCTGGGAAATACGGAGCAAGAAACGGACCAGGGCTCCTTTTTTCCAGCACAGGCATTTCAAAGATCGTAACACCAACGTGTTCGTCTACTGATCGGGTTTTGATCGAGGCGAATATATGGAGGAGTGCGAGGATTGTTGCAAGACCGCTCCAGCTCCACTGAAGACCAAAGTGTTCAACACCAGGACCCGTGGAGAAGCGGATAACGATAACGACAGTGAGCATAAGGACGAGGTATATGATGACGAACGTCCAATACATCCCTGTACGTATGACCACCGAAGGCGTTTGTTGCTGAGTGTCCATCTAAGATCTCCTCATAGAGTTTCAATTGTGAATGTGCGCCAGTACCTTTGGGGTAGTTTAAACCAAAAAGATATCTAAGTTAATTATACCATATTCACAGAAAAATGCAAGGTATTACCTTGCATTTTTGGACCCGGTCTTTATTGGTGGGCGTGGGGAGACTCGAACTCCCAAGGATTACTCCATACGCTTCTGAGACGTACGCGTATACCAATTCCGCCACACGCCCGCTTGGTTCCTTTTTTGTGCCGAGGAGAGGACTTGAACCTCCATGGGTTGCCCCGCTTGCTCCTAAGGCAAGTGCGTATACCAATTTCGCCACCTCGGCGCTTCGTTTCACCGCAGCACCTATCCCTCTTGGTGTTCTAGGATTCTAGCGCATTTTTAGTGAATCACCAACGTTGTGGTACAGTCAGTGTAATGGAGAGGATTGTATTTCGAGACAAAGTATTCAGCGTGGTCCGCACGATTCCCAAAGGCAAGACGATGACCTATGCTGAAGTGGCACGTCGCGCGGGAAGTCCGCGTGCGTATCGCGCGGTGGGGAATATCCTCACCACTAATTACGACCCGGCGATCCCGTGCCATCGCGTAGTGCGAGCGGATGGTTCCGTGGGTGGGTATAATAGGGGATCGGCACAAAAACGGAAACGCCTTGAAGCAGAAGGCGCTCTCTGGTAGTATGGGTTGAATATCCGCCCGTAGCTCAGTCGGTAGAGCAGTTGCCTCTTAAGCAAACGGTCGTAGGTTCGATTCCTACCGGGCGGACCATAACGGAGTGAAGCGGAGTTATCCGTGTAATCCAATACATATGTCAGTCATCAAAGAATTTAAGGAGTTTGCAATGCGCGGCAATGTGGTTGATCTGGCGATCGGCGTTGTTATCGGAACCGCATTCGGCAAGATCGTTTCATCTCTCGTAAGTGACGTTATCATGCCTCCTGTCGGAGTTCTGACCGGTGGTGTTGATTTTTCAAACTTGGTGATCACACTCAAGGAGGCGAGTAACGCTACCGCCGCGGTGACACTCAACTACGGCGTGTTTCTCAACGCCGTGATAGATTTTGCGATCGTTGCGTTCGCGATCTTTATGGTGGTGAAGGGCATGAACAATCTGCGGCGCAAGGCAGAGAAAACCGAAGAGGGAGAACCGACAACCAAAGAGTGCCCATTCTGTATCTCAACAATTCCCATTAAGGCAACACGGTGCCCGCAGTGTACGGCAGAGCTTAGTTAAGAAACCAAAAAAACACCCTCTCGGGTGTTTTTTTGGTTAGATCCATTTTCTTCCTCGATTCATTCTCGAGCGTGTTCGGGCTCCTTCAATCTTTTGATCTCTGTTTCAAGATCAATGCTTGGATCTTTGCTTGCTTGCGTGACTAGCTGGGCAATTCGATCAGTATAGCTGGTTTTTTTGCCATCTACTCCCGCCGCATCTACCCCGCGCCTTGGAGCTTCATGGTTCAGGCGGACCTCATTTAAAACATTCTGGACTATTTCTATGCCACGATCCACATCAGCCAGCTCATTTCCGTGAAGGACAATGTTGTCGTAGCTTAAGAGCGCCCTAGAGCCGAGCACGGGGAATTTCACTTGACCACGGTACCCACCGTCACGAAGTTTTTTTACGATCTCGTGGCGCACATCTGGCGTAAATTCAGTAAGGATTTGATCTTTATTAATTGTAATATACCCTTTGTGTGTCTCCTCCCGTTCCCGCTGTTCATATTGGATTTTGTAATGATCCCAAGCACCTGGAACATACTCTACACCATCGACCGCTGTAACTTTTGATGCAGTGTCTTCTTTGAATTTTCGGATAGCTTCTCCATTTTTGTGGAACACCTCCATTAGGGCGTCTGAGTTTCCGAATGCCGATGAAATTCTTAATTCACGGCACTCAGGGCGTGCCGTGAGTGCCTCATACGCGGTCTTTCCCGCAAGCTCCTTTCCTTGTTTTTTTGCCTCTGCTGCCAGATACACGGCAAATTCTTCGACGCTCATCGACTCTATGGCCCCAAGTTGTTCAAATGAGGTTATTCCTTGTTCAGGAGTAGGAATACCGATTTGCTCTCTTATTTCTGAAATTCTTGCCGTATCATCTGCCCATTTAAGCGCTTCATTCTCTTCGGACACAGCCCCCGCTCTTTCTTTGTGTCGTAGGGCATTAAGAACCGCCTCCTTTTTCTTTAGTTCACTCTGTGTCTTTTCAGGATCGACATACACCGGAATTATCCAAAGGTCTTCCACAATTTCTGATGGCAAGCCTGCGTATTGAGGAGGCAATCTCAAGGCGTGGTCAGGTTGGCTTTCCGCCGGCTTCTCAGTTGGATCTTCGCCTTGAGCATTCACACGGGCTTCGACCACTTGCCTCATTCCAGGCGGCAGACCATCAAGAATTGAGTCGAGTGGCTCCCCGGCCGTTACTCTGTTGGCATATTCGGTTATCTTTAATTCTCCTGGTGTCTGTTGTTGTGACGGCTCTTTATTAAATGCCATAACTTTTTAGATTTACTTTAGTGCCGAGGGTGGGACTCGAACCCACACGGGCTTGCGCCCTGGAGATTTTAAGTCTCCTATGTCTACCATTTCATCACCCCGGCGTGATGAGTATTCTAGCACTTTTTCTAGAGGCGTGGGCGGGAATCGAACCCGCGCGTGTCGGTTTTGCAGACCGAAGCGTTACCACTTCGCCACCACGCCCTACGATGTCATCTACTCGAACATTCTATGTGTCAGTGTCGAGTGAGTCAATTTTTTGACGAATGCGCTCACCCTTGTCGAACTCCGCCTCAAAGTAGGGGAGCCGGCGGAGTGAAGTTTTTGACTTCACATATTCACGGAACGCACCCATGCGCCGTGTGACGAATGCTGATGCCTGTTCCTCCATGCTGTCGGGAAGCACGGTGAAGAACACCGTAGAGCGCGTGAGGTCCCTTGAGACGGTACAGCGGGTGACGGTGATGAGCGACGTGTGGTCAGTTTCGCGTTCAAGAAACGTTGCGGCAAGTTCTCGCAACAATCCTTCAACGCGGTCAATGCGGTCGTGTGCCATAGTAGTTAACGTTCGATGCGTACAAGCGCCTCAAGGATGTCGCCTGTTGCAAGTTCTATTTTTGATTCAATCATTGCACCAAATTCATTTCCCTCGAGCACTTTGTCCGCCTTTACTTTTTGTTGCTGAAGCTCGAGCACTTTGCCGGTACCGATCTCGGTCTCGCGGCGCATAATGCGTACGAGCGCTCCGTGGTCGAATGATCCTTCAAGAACACGACCTCCAATGACTTGTTTTTGCTTGGTAGCACTAAAGAGTCGCAGAAGCTGGGCTTTTCCGCGCACCTCGATTACGGTTTCTTTCGGTGTTCGCTTCGCCATTTCCTCACCGAGCCATTCAGTAAGTTTATAGATAATATCGAACAGTTCGATGCGAACATTGGTTCGTTCCGCCATGATGCGTGCCTGCGTGTCGGTCTTTACGTTGAACCCGAGCACGATCGCTGGGTCAGTACCCTGGGCGTTCTTGATGTCGCCTTCGGTGATCGTCCCGACACCCGCATGAATGATCCTCACACCAATTTTTTCCTGATCAAGTTTTCCGAGCTCCTTCTCAACCGCCTCAAGTGTTCCTGAAACATCGGTTTTTATAATGACAGGAACAAATGTCTTTCCGTCTGACGATAGGCCAATTCCCGGAATATTCTCTTTGCGGTTGGGATCTCCAAATGCGGCCACGAGCTGCTCAGCCTCTTTCTTGTTCTCGCAGGCGTCAAATGAGGCGCCTACCGGAGGAACACCGCTCCATCCGGTAATACGGATAGGGGATGAGAATGATGCTTCAGGGACGAGAGTTCCCATGAATGTTTCGATCGCGCGTACCGGAGCAATGCTTTGCTCGGCGATCACGAACATCCCTTTCTTGAGCGTACCATTCTTAATGATGAGCGTAGCCGAGATGCCTTTGCGTGGGTCGACATTCGCTTCGATCACGATACCAGATGCAGGGCGGCCCGGATCTGCGGTAAGGGTCTGCATATCTGCGAGCAGAAGAACCATATCAAGAAGCTCGGGAACCCCTTGGCCGGTTTTTGCAGAAATAGGCAGGGCGGGGATATCACCTCCGAATCCTTCGATGTAGATTTCGTTTTCAACAAGAGAGTTTTTGGTGCGGTCAATATTTGCGGCCGGCTTGTCGATCTTATTGATGGCAACAATGTAGGGTGTTTTTGCGGCGATGATTGAAGCGAGGGCTTCTTTGGTCTGCGCTTTTACGCCGTCTTCAGCCGAGACGACCAAGATCGCCACGTCAGCCACGCGTGCTCCACGAGAGCGCATTTGAGAGAATGCCTCATGTCCCGGAGTATCAAGAAAGGTGATGCGCTTGGGCAAGCCATCACTGCCTGGGTGTGTTACCTCGTATGCAGAAAGGTGCTGGGTGATACCACCCGCCTCGGTTGCTACAATGTTGGTCTTTCGGATGTAATCAAGGAGCGTTGATTTGCCATGGTCAATATGGCCCATGATAACCACGATGGGAGGACGCTCTTGTGAAGCAGGCGCTGATTGTGTGTGTTTTGCTGACATAGGGTTGTGGGGTTCATATCGCGGTGCACGGGGCGTTGCGTGCAGGGGATGTGCTAGCGGCGTGCGCGCTCGATCGCAGAGCGCTCTTCTTCAGTGAGCTCGTGCTCCGAAGCGTGTGCTTTGATCGGTTTTGCAAAGATGCTCATGCGATCGCGTGCATAGAGGCTCGAAAGCACGACACCGTCACCTTCTTCGTTTAAGATGCCGATGGCAAAGCTCTGCTTGCTTCCTGCGTCTCCGAATGCGTTGAAGCGCACCGTCTCTACGCCCTGCATACTGCGCTTCACACGGCGGTCGAGATCCTCGATACGTGTCTTGGATTCTTTGTGTGCGTGTGAAAGTGCGTAGATGCCGTCACGAATCGTTATGATGGTGTCCTCGAGCGTTTGAGCGTTTTTGCCGACGAGGAGACGGCGCATGCGGCGCTCAAGAATGATGACCCATCCGAAGAGGATTATGGTGATAAGCGCAAGTGCGATCGTAACGAGCGTTTGGGTGTCTGCCATAACGCTCAATTGTACACAAAAATCGTGATTTTGCAATTGTTTATAACGGTACTACAATGCGGTGATGGCACGGACACTAACAAAAAAGAAACGCCCGACGCGGGTCACACAAAGAAAGAGCGCAGCAAAACGCGTATATCTCGACTATGCTGCGGCAACGCCAATGAGAAAAGAAGCGCTTGCGGCGCTGGTTGCATATGAAAAAAAGCATCCAGAGAATCCAAGCTCAATTCATCGGGGCGGTGTATTTGCACGGCGGGCCATTGAGGAAGCGCGGCAAGTATTTGCGGAAGGTCTCTCGGCTCATGCGGATGAGATCATATTCACCAGCAATGCGACCGAAGCGAATATGACTGCGCTCACGAGCGCGGTCGAAGGATTTCGTGCGGCGTTTCCCGGCAAGACTCCGGAAATTTTGATCTCATCGATTGAGCACGCGTCGGTACACGAGGGAGCTTTGGCGCTTGTCCACGCAGGGAAAGCAATCGTGCGCGAGATCCCAGGTGACGAGTATGGCACAGTGTCACTCAAAGCACTGCGCGAGCTCATAACACCAAACACGGCTATTGTTTCGGTCATGTATGCAAACAATGAGTTCGGCACGATCGAGCCGGTCAAAGATATCGTGAAGGTCGCCGTGCGTGCGCGGAAAGAGAATCAATTGCGCTATCCCTTAGTGCATACCGATGCGTGCCAAGCGGCACAGTTTTTAGACATTGCTTCATCACGGCTTAACATCGATTTTCTTACTATAAGTGGAGCAAAGTTTTACGGGCCGAAAGGGGTTGGTGTTTTGTATGTACGACGTGGTGGTTCTGTTACGCCGGTGATTCCGGGTGAACAGGAGCAGGGTAGGCGAGGTGGTACAGAATGGGGAGCGGGGATTGTCGCTGCTGCTACGGCGTTTGCGTTGGCACGAGACGCATCAGAAAAAGAAGAGAAGCGTCTTCGAAAACTTTCTGGCGCGTTGACTGCGGACCTCATGCGCCGAGTGCCTGGCGTGATCATAAACGGTCATCCGACCGACCGCGTGCCCCACATTGTGAATTTTTCAGTCCCTGGGATGGCACATGATTACCTCGCGCTTGCACTTGATGCGGAAGGATTTGCGGTGTCCACGGGAAGTGCGTGCACAGGAACACTCGGTGCGGACTCGCGTGTTATACTTGCACTCAAGAAGCAGGGAGTGCACGGGGGTATTCGCGTTTCGCTCGGGTCTGACACGACCGCACAGAGTCTCAAGGAATTCGTGTCTGCGCTGGGGCGCATCCTTGCGAGAATGGAACCGTATGCTGATGTATCTGATATTTAGTATTTAATTTGTAATCGATTCATGACCGCACTATCGTACGAAGCAAAATCATTTGACCATCTCTTGGGTACCAAAGGGTTTAGTGATGCATTGCTTAAGAATCACTTCACACTTTATCAAGGGTATGTGACGAATACGAATAAACTTGCCGAGGCACTTAAAAACGCGCAGGCAGGCACCCCTGAATACACAGAACTCAAACGTCGGTTTGGTTGGGAATACAACGGTATGCGTCTCCATGAGCTGTATTTTGGGAACATGACCAGCGCACAAGCACAAGCCCCTGAGAAGCCACTACTCTTTGCTGCCATTGAGGAACAATTTGGTTCATTCGATGCATGGGCGGCGGACTTTAAGGCAACTGGCGCTATGCGCGGTATTGGTTGGGCAATCCTCGTAAGAGATGAAGAGACAAAACGTCTTTTTAATGTGTGGGTCAACGAGCACGATGCAGGACACCTTGCCGGTGCGCGGCCGATTCTTGTTATGGATGTATTCGAACATGCATTCATGCTTGATTACGGTCTGAAGCGTGCTGAGTACATCGACGCGTTCTGGAATGCCATCAATTGGGATGTTGCTGAGGAGCGTTTTCGGGCGTAACTGCGTCTTGCGAGCACAAGGTGGTGAGCGTACAATAGTATCTAATGAGCAAATAAATGGAGCACCTCACTAAATCACAACTCGTTCTCCTTGCGGTATTCGTTAGTTTTGTAACGTCTATCTCGGCAAGTATTGTGACCACCGCACAGCTCTCGCGCAATGCTCCCACCTCGTCGCCAATCATTCAGACGGTAAATCGCGTCATTGAAAAAGTCATCCCTGTACCCACGCCGGTTGTAACCGAAGCTTCGCCTCCGAGCGACGAGCCCAAGGCACCGAATTCTGAAGATCTGATCATTCATGCAATAGAGCGTAATGCGGGAAGTTTTACGGAAATGGTGCTTCAGGGAGCAGAATCAAGTTCGATCGTGCGAGGAGTTGCCGTGAGTGGAGACACATTGCTGGTTCCCGCAGGAGCCGCTACGGTTCCTGACCGATATGTGCGCGGAGGTGAGGGTGCCTATGCGGTCACGTTGGCAACCACGACCATGAACGGCTTCTCCGTTGCAACTGTCGGGGAGCGCATCAAGCTCCGGAGTGATACCTCGACCACTACTCCTGATAAAAAACCGCTCCACCTCTCGCCCGTAACATTCTCAACAGGATCACTTCCTAAGGTGGGGCAGGCGGTCATTTTGGTGAGCGGGGAAGATGGCGGAAGTGCCGACTACGGGATCGTTTCTTCTTTGATTGAACGGACCGAAGAAGAGGTTTCAGTACGGCGGATCAAGACCAGTATCCCGCTTGGGAGTGGAGATCTGGGAAAGGTTCTTGTGCATCCGGCAACAGGGGAGGTAATCGGTATCGTGGCGCAAGAGGGAGGGAATATATGGGTTGTGCCGGCAGGAGATTTGCGCACCATGCTCGCCCCACCTTCAGGGTCGGGCGCGGCTGGTGTCCCGGAGGCATCGGGGACGGAAATTAGTTGACTTTCTTTAAAAATTGTTGTATCGTATATGTATCTAAGTATTACTATATGCCACCATTCAGCAACTTCACATCAAAAGCACGCGAGGCAATCAGGAAAGCCCACGAACTCGCGATCGAACGGGGACAGAATCATGTAAACCCCGTGCATCTTCTTGCTGCACTTTTGCTCCAAGAAGAAAGTATGGTGGTTTCTATTTTGGATAAATTGGAGACAGACACCATTGCACTTACCGACGCCGTGATCGAAGCGATCGAATCGCCTGACCAGAACAATGTGCTCTCGCCGTCGTATCAGATCTATCTGACGCAAGAACTCGGACAGATCCTTGAAGGGAGTGCACGCGTAGGGGCACAACTCAAAGACGATTTCATTTCAACGGAGCACCTCTTCCTTTCGGTGATCGAGGTACCAAGCCAAGCACGCGAGATTCTTACGCGGTTCCGTATTGATCGCGAGAATGTGATGCGTGTACTTCAAGAATTTCGTTCAAGCAATATTTCTGACGCCGGTACCCCCAAGAAGACACGCGCGATCTCGAAATATACGCGCAACCTCACTAAGCTCGCCGCACAAGACAAACTTGATCCGGTGATTGGTCGCGACAACGAGATTGCTCGTGTGATGCAGATCCTTTCGCGTCGTACCAAAAACAACCCGATCCTTATCGGCGAGGCTGGCGTGGGCAAGACCGCTGTGGTTGAAGGGCTTGCGGTGCGCATGGCAAAAGGCGATGTCCCCGAGTCACTCAAAGATAAAGACCTAGTATCTCTTGATCTCGGCTCGCTCATTGCTGGTACGAAGTACCGTGGTGAATTCGAGGATCGTTTGAAAAAAATAATGAAGGAGATCGAACAGTCTGACGGCAAGATTATTCTGTTCATTGATGAGATCCACACTATTGTGGGTGCTGGTGCCGCTGAAGGGTCAATGGACGCATCGAACATGCTTAAGCCTGCACTCGCGCGCGGCGAGCTTCGTGCGATCGGCGCCACGACACTCAAGGAGTATCAAAAATATATTGAAAAAGACCCGGCACTTACGCGCCGATTTCAGCCAGTGCATGTTTCAGAACCGTCTATTGAGGATGCGGTCGCGATCTTGCGCGGACTCAAAGAACGCTATGAACTCTTTCATGGTATTCGCATCACTGACGATGCGATCATTGCTGCGGTGAACCTTTCGAGCCGGTATATTACGGATCGATTTCTTCCCGATAAGGCGGTTGACTTGATCGACGAGAGTGCGTCATCGCTCCGTATTTCGCTTGAGAACAAGCCTCAAGTGCTTGAAGAAGCACACCGCAAGATTATGCGGCTCCAGATCGAAAAAGAGGCGCTCAAGAAAGAGTCTGAGGAAGAAGGTGCTGCAGGTAAAAAGGCAAAAGCGCGCACCAAGAAGATCGACCAGGAGATCGCCGACCTCAAAGAGCGCACGAAAGAACTCGAACTCAAATGGAAAAACGAAAAAGAGATCCTGATCGAGATCCGTGAGATCAAGAAAAAACTCGAAGCGTTGCGCCTTGAAGCAGAAAACGCAGAGATGCGCGCCGACCTTTCTGTGGCCGCAGAGATCCGCTATGGGAAGATCCCCACGCTTCAGCGCGAGCTTGCGCAAAAAGCACTGCGCCTAAAGAAACTCCAGAAATCGCGCCGTATTCTCAAAGAAGAGATCCTTGAGCAGGATATTGCTGAGGTGGTGTCGCGCTGGACCGGTATTCCGGTCACACGGATGCTTGAGGAAGAGGCTGAGAAGCTCTCGCGCATTGAGCAGGAGCTTGGTTCGCGTGTGATCGGGCAGAGCGATGCGATTCAAAAGATCGCCGATGCGGTCAAGCGCTCGCGTGCCGGTATTGCTGATCCGAATCGTCCAATCGGCTCGTTCATTTTCCTTGGACCAACAGGTGTCGGCAAAACCGAACTTTCAAAAGCGCTTGCTTCATTCATGTTTGACGACGAGAAGTCGCTCATTCGTGTCGACATGTCCGAGTACATGGAAAAGCATTCAGTCTCAAAGATCATTGGGTCACCCCCGGGGTACGTGGGGCACGAGGAGAGCGGAAATCTAACCGAGACCGTTCGTCATCGCCCGTACTCGGTGATCTTGTTTGATGAGATCGAAAAGGCGCATCCCGAAGTATTCAACATTTTGCTCCAAGTGCTCGATAACGGCATCTTGACCGACTCGAAGGGGCGCACGGTCAACTTCAAGAATACGATCATTATTATGACGTCGAATATCGGCGCTCAATTCATTGACCGGATGCAATCGATCGGCTTCAGCACCGGCGAGACGGCCGCTGATTACAGTGAGGCGAAGGGTCGCGTCATGGAGGCGCTTAAAGAATCGTTTCGCCCGGAGTTTTTGAATCGCATCGATGAGATCATCATGTTTGATATTCTCTCGCCCGAGGCGATCCGCGAGATCGTGAAGCTTCAAGTGAAGATCGTGCAGAACCGTCTCACAGAAAAAGAAATCACGCTCTCAGTGAGCGAGACGGTAATGGAATACATGGCCAAAGAAGGATACGACCCACACTACGGGGCACGCCCGCTCAAGCGACTCATTCAGAGTAAGATCCTGACGCCAGTTGCGTCTTTGATGATCTCGAGGGGCGTGCTTTCGGGTGGCGTGGTCGCCGTGGACATGAAGGGCGGGGAAGTTGTGGTGAGTGTCGAAAAGACCTCAGCGCGTCGCTCTTCGGTAAAGCACGCAGGGAAGAAGACCACTGTACGATAATTGCCCAGTATCGTTGAACCAACAAAGGAGGCGTGATATACTCCCTTTCGTTGCATGCGTCGGTGGCGGAGTGGTCAATCGCACTTGACTGTAAATCAAGCGGCTTATGCCTACGAAGGTTCGAATCCTTCCCGGCG
>MHUZ01000020.1 GCA_001823605.1 Candidatus Yonathbacteria bacterium RIFOXYD1_FULL_52_36 | reverse complement strand
GAAGGAAAGACACCCTTAGAGAAGCTCCGGGAGTGTGCGTGTGTAAACTTGACGCTGCAATGCTACATTTTTTGACAAAAATATAAAATATGCTATAATTGCTATTAGAAATATTGTTCTCTCCCAACCACCACGCCACAAGGAGCACCTAATGAAACGCGACGCGCTTTTGGTCACCAAAGACATCGGCGGGGTCCGGGTCGTTTGCCCGCTCGCCGACGCACTGAAGCACGACGGGTGGAGTACTCGCGTCATCGCCGAGGGGAAATCACTTCCTCTCTGGCGAGAAACGGGGCATACACTACTCGTCGGCGGGCAACTTGCCCAACCCCTCGACATCGACGCCGCGGAGGTGATACTCCGTTCGGAAAATCCGGGGGTCGTCATTACAACTCTCGGCTCTCCCATCAACCTGGAGGATGCGTTCTCTCATGCCGCAAACCGGCTGGATATCCCGCTCGTTTGGTTCCCCGATGTGTGGGGCGCCGAAACACGGTCGCAGGCGATCCCTGATATCGTGTTTGCGTTCGACGAAACAGAGCGGCTCGTGCTTGAAGGGCAACCGCGCTTCGAACATTCTCGCATCGAAGTCGTCGGGCATCCGCTCGCCGATGAAATGCTTGCGGGGCCGTCTGATGAGGCACAGCGTATCGCTGTCGGTGCGCACATCGAAAATTCGACCATCATCCTCATCGCCGGCCAAGGCGAGTATACGGGCGATATGATCGACTTCGTGGCCAACTCCATCGCGCATTTCACTGAAGGGAAGTTCATCATCATTCCGCGCTTCCATCCGAAATACAAGGATGATAAACCGGAATGGATCGCGGCGTGGCGGGAACGCTTGGACGCAATCCAAGATGCGGCCGTCATCGAGGTCGACCCGAGGGTGAGCACCGACGACCTCGCTCGGGTCGCCGACATCACCGTGTCGTCGTTCAGCACAACGCTCACCTACGCCGCACTGGCCGGAAAGATCCCGATCAGTGTCACAACGCCGGCCGCGCGGGCCGCCATGGTGAAGTCAACCGGACTCGATCACTACCCGCCGACACGCATCGGCGCAGCGATCGAGGCAACGGAACCAATGCACCTTGCACTGGATTCCCTGCGCAAAAAACTAGGAGGGCAGGAGGCCTTCTCTGTTGAAGCGTTCGACGCACGCCGTGCGATCCGCGTGATCAAAGGTCTCGCATTGCGTCCGGAAGCCAAGGTATCGTAACTTGTAAGGTGGTAACAACTCAGGGGGCGGCATCGCTACGCGATGCCGCCCCCTTTCTTTATACCCCTTGTAAAAGCTCCGTCCTCGCACCTATCTTTAAAGCTTATCCTTCCATTGTTTCTTGATGGACAGGATTAGCTGAATCCCCCTCAAAGATCCACAAGGTGCGTTCTTTTGATTTTCTATCAACAATTTTCATAAGCGCACAATTTTCATGCTCTCCAAATCCTTTTTGTCGGATAAAATCAGGCACAAACGATCCTTTGTCTTTCTTTGCCATGATCATAAAACTCGACAAAAAACTATTCTCTAAGCCCAGATGTCGAATGACCTGCAGGAAACCATACCACTTCGAAGTAAAAATATTTTTTGCGTACCCCTCATTGAACAACTTCCTCTTCACAGATAAATCGTCCCCGTAAATAAACTCTGGATCTCGATAGCTTGAGTATGGGTAGTAGAATTTGGTGTTTGTGAACCCCGCATTTGAGAGAAGTTTTTTGTACCCGTGCTTTGAGTATATGTACGTTCTATACCCATTTTTATGTCCCTTGCGACGAGCGTACCAATCTGCGATCGGACGCGGCAACATAGAGGTCCACTTTAACTTTGAATGCGGGTCTCTACGCAACCAGCCCGGGAATAACCTGTTTTCAATAGCGATATACAACACCCCATCGTCTTTGAGGAGACCGGCGAGTGCGTTCAAGAGCTCTTGCTGGTATACGCCAGGATCTTTTTCTGTTTTCCCAGACCCCACCCACTCTAAGACCCCATTGAGGATTATCACGTCAAACGATTTTTGCTGAAACGGAAGGTCGCCATGTTCCAGTGATGCAATGTTTACACATTCAATATTTTGAATCCCCTCGCCCTGCGCACGAAGATTCAAAAACTCTAAAAGCTCAAGTGAGGCATCGGTCGCAATAACTTTCTTGAATTTCCGCGCTAAGGGAATAGTAATATTTCCATACCCTGACCCAAGATCAAGGACTGTTGCGTCGATGGAAGCAGGAAGAAACGGAATGAAGTCCGCGCGGCTGTAATTCTCTGCATAATCAAACCGCATCCCCTCATAATCAAAATTTTTTACTGCCGCGGAGAAGCCCTCTTTTTTGATGAGCGCATTGAGCGCACGCATTTTTTCTCGAGGAATGACGCCCCAATAGTAACGCTCCTTGGTATATTGTCTGACGCCGTCCTGAACGGTAATAGGATCTCGTGTATACATTCTGTGAATACTACCAAGTTTTACCTACTTCCCCAAATTCTTCCTAACCTGAAGCAAATATTCATAATACTCCCAATCCTCAGGCGTATTGATACCGCTTTCTGCGTGGGGCAAAATGAGCGGCAAGATCTTGTCTCCCGTCATTTTCTTTTTCTCAACAATCGTCTTCCTCCACATTACGTCAACATATCCCACATGCTTGTATGCCTTGGGGAGTTTCTGCCCGGGAAGGTTGAATGATTCCGGAACGCCGGGAATCGTGAGTAGTGGCTCAAGAAATCTATCGTCCCCCACCTTGTACATCTTGTACGGACTCTGCTCCGGCTCGGCGACTGTGCGCACCGAATCCGCTTCTGGGTGCTCCGCCAAAAGCGCGATCGCCTTATCAAAATCCTCTGCGGAACGAAGCGGCGATGTCGGTCGTACTTGCACTACAATATCCGGCTCGTATCCTTCATGTTCCTTAAGCCACGCGAGCGCGTGCTCAAACACAGGAAAGTCGGTGACTGAATCAGCAGCCAATTCATCAGGACGCATGAATGGCACCTCGGACCCAAATTGCTTTGCCACCTCCGCGATCTCGGCACTATCAGTCGAGGTTATGACGCGATCAATATACTTCGAACCCTTCGCGGCTTCTATCGAATACCCAATGAGTGGTTTCCCATCAAGCGGTTTGATATTTTTGTTCGGAATCCGTTTCGATCCCCCGCGCGCAAGAACTAATGCGAGAACAGAGTAATGATTGACCATTCAAGCATTGTGCCACATCGCCATCTTTACACAAAACAACACACATATTGACAAAATGATTATTATTTGCTATAATTAAAAAAGTTGTTACCCCTAAGAGGAGATCTTTCGATGAACAAAACGATTTTTGCTCAGCACCTCCACGCACTCTCTCCATCACTTCATCTCCGCACGACATTTCTTGAAGAACCGGGATGTGGTCCGGTAGAGATACTCGAGCTCTGTACGAGCGGCAAAATACCCTTCCTTGGTGCTTTGGGCAGAAAAGCAATTGCGGCACTCTACGTGCACAATTCGCATCTGACCATTCTGATCTATGATCGGCGCCATGACGAAGAATTGGCGCGTGTTCTACGCCTGATCGGGGTCAACATGGGAATGGAGATGAGTGTCCATCCTTGGACCGAGGAACTCGAGCGTGGGCTCCATTGGAACAGTGCTCAAATTCCACAATCATCGTAAGCAATCTTCGCTCTTCCGGCGCACCCCATGGGTGCGCCTTTTTTATTGCTCGACAAGAAGCACACAGTGTGTAAAACTTCCCCCTATGAAACCGCCATACAGAGAAGAGCGCCCTTGGGGCAAATTTGAGCAATTCACCCACAACGAACAGACAACGGTGAAAATAATCTCAGTGAATCCCAACGAAGAGCTCTCGCTCCAGTATCACGACAAGCGCGATGAATTTTGGAGGGTGCTCGACGGTAATCCGATTCTCGTCATCGGCGATGAACTCGTTCGTGCCGAGCCTGGTGACGAATTTTTCGTTCCCCGTGGCATCAACCATCGCATTATGTCCGAAGAAACGCCCGTACGCATTTTAGAGATCGCCTTTGGAGAATTCGATGAACAAGACATTGTTCGTCTCAATGACAAATACCACCGCGCTTAATTGAGCGCCGTAATGTCTTTTGCGACCGCTTCTGCAAGACGCTTCCCTGCTCCACCAAGCGGCTCGACAAACGTATCAAGTGCGCGCTTGCGTGCTGCTCCATCAGGAGTTGGGTGCGCAAAACATTCATTCACCTCCTCCGCAAGCATCTCCGGCGTATCCGCACGCAAGATCACCCCTGTATCCATAAGTGCCTCGAAGTGCGTGTACGAATCATAGAACCGCTTCACCGAGTGCCAGTACAGCACCTCATGCTCAGGCGTGGTTCCATCAAACGCTACACAAATAACACGTTTGCCCACCACGGTCGCGTCGATCGCAACGGTCGACGCACCGGAGACCACCACATCAGCATGACACAATGCAGCCAAGTACAATTCCTCATTCGAAAGACCGCTCGCAGCGTCGTTGGTCACGTATGAATCCGGCTTCATCGCCTTCACGTGCTTCATTCCCTCAATGCGCTCAAGCGCACTCTGAAACTTGGGGTGCACGCGGTAGAGCGCCTGTGCAGGTGTGCCAATCTTCCCCTCCTCAATAACATGCTCGAGCACATCCGCCATACCCGGCTCCTCTGGAAACAAGAAATCCCCCATCGCGCCGTAGAGAATGATCTTCTTATTTGGATCAAGCCCATAGAGCTCGCAGAATCGCTCCCGCGAAATGGTCTTCGTACACGCGCCGGCATATGCATCATAGTGTGGAAGTCCCACAATCGTCATCGGCACATCGCGCTCCGTGAGCGCTTGGTACTGCGCCGCCATATCTTTGAGAAACACGTTTTGAATGTAGAGCTGATCCGGTATCATCCGGAGCAACCCGTGACTTGAGAAGTTATCCCAGCTGCGTGCCATTCCCAAAATGGGCACCGCGCGCTTGCGTGCTTCACGTGTGATTGGTATATCAAAATCAAAATTCGTAAGCGAAAGTGTAATGAGCACGTCCGGCTTCACCGCGTCAAACAACTTCTTTGCAGACGGATCGGAAGTAAGCCTCAAGATACGCTGCCGCAAGAATCGCTTGTACCCATCCCAGTCACCCAAGAGTGCGGTATGCGCACGTTTAAAGTACGTGGCAAAAAACGTCGAGTGGTCACGCTCATACGAACGCATCTTGGACCAAAGATTCGTCTTGCTCTTGATACCGCTTCGCGCAAGTGTCATGATCAAACTCTCATAGCGAGGTGTGGCACCACGCACAAATCCCACGAGCGACACGTGCTCATCTTTAAACTTCGGCTCGAGCGTCTCAAGTTTCTTAGGATCGACCGCAATCACAAACTTCGCATCTGGCAACATCCGTTTGAGTTCAGGCAAAAAATCGGTCTGGAGGATATTGCGTACGATGATATCCTCCCCCGCCGTGATGAGCACTGTTTTCATACCCTGCACTATACCACGATAAAACAAGGGCGTATAATAGAGACCACTACTAAAACTGACCGACCTGCACCATGTCTAGCATTATAAAATCACTCGTCTACACCCGCTTCGCCATCCGTACTTCATGGCCAATTTGGTGGAATATTTTAAATCGCACACCACGTGCGCTCTTCGCCAAAAACACTCCCATCCTCGACGACACCCAGCGCCGACTCGTGGAAGGCCTTAAGAAAGACGGCATTGTGGCAACCACCCTCGACGAGCTCTTCCCAGGACAGCATATGCTCGCCACGCTCCAAGCGTATGCCAAATCACTTGAGCCCAATGCAAAATCACGCACCAAGAAACTTTTCCTCAAACACTATTGGGATATCACCCCACAACTCGACCTCAATAATCCATTCATTGCGATCATCATCAATAAGCGAATCGTTGATATCGCAAACTCGTATATGGAAATGTGGACCAAGCTCAAGTACTACACCTTGATCGAGACCACCCCTGTCGGTGGTGAAGATGCCGTACAATCCCAGCGCTGGCATCGTGATCCAGAGGAGAAGCGCATGTGCAAGATGTTCATCTACCTCACCGACGTAGATGAAGAATCGGGACCATTTATCTACACCCCGCAATCAGTCTACGGCAAGAAGTACGGACACCTCTTCCCTCAGCGCCCACCCGAGGGCATCTACCCGCCCGAAGAAGCGGTGAGCCGTGCGATCCCCAAAGAGGACGTTCGCGTGTTCACCGGCAAGGCTGGCACAGTGCTCTTCTGTGACACCACGGGTATTCACCGCGGTGGCTACGCAAGATCAAAACCCCGCCTCATGTTCACTGCATTTTTCTCTGCTCCCACCTTTTCAGAGCCGACACGCTACACCCATCCACAGGGATTTGCAAAAACAGCAGAATCGCTTGACCCTGCTGTCCGCTACACGCTTGAACCGTAAAGCACGCGCTACTTCACAATAAAGTATTTTTCAGCGAAGGGTACCTTCTCGAGTTTGTATGGCGTACCTTGGAGAAATTCGTCCACCGCTTTTTTAGCCCCCGGCCAGCGCTTTTGATTGTATTCGTCAAAAAGCACGACCCCTCCCTTTGCAACAAGGGGAAACAGTTTTTCCAAAACGACCACGTATGAGTCATAGAGATCTGCATCGATATGGAGGAGTGCAATACCCGGCCCATCATATGTGTGAACTGTGTTCTCAAAAAACCCGGGGACGAGTTTGACCTTTTCTTTGATAAAACTCTCTACCATTCCGGCGTTGCGCAAGATCGCGGTGATATCTTCCGGCCTCGTACCCGACCACTCACCTTTCTTGGGATTGCGTGCACTAGCATCGTGCTTTGATGGCTCGGGGAAACCCTCGAACGAATCGAAACCCCACACCGCGCGTGGTTTGCCTTCCCTCTGTGTCAAGAACGCAAGCATAAGAAATGACCTGCCTTTCCCTACGCCACACTCGACAATATCCCCGGGGATGTCCGTCAACTTATTGAATAAAAAATTCAAGTAGAGCACAATGTCCATCCTTCGCCCGTCGAACAGAATCGTCGGATACCTGACAACGTCGAAACCAAATCGATTGAGGAATTTTTTAAGTGTGTGTTTCATGTTTTGTGCGAGTGCATCATACCTCACTTCCGCGAGAGCTTCAAGGAATGCTGTATTCTCTGTAATAAAAACCGATCCTCATCGTCCACGAAAAAGAAGCTGCGGACATCCATTTTGATGCCAGGCAACAACCGCCGGAGTACCCTGATCCGCTCCAACACAAAGAGGGAAAGCGTGAGGACAAGTTCATAGGCAACTCCCGGAAGACCAAAGAGGAAAATGAACGGGGGTAATATGACGACCATAAGCAGTGTCCTGAACAGCGTTGCATAAAAAAGATCTTTCTGCGCCTTCAGGGCAAAGAACGCGCTTGTAAGTGAGCCGAAGCTCATGGGGATCAGTGCAAAAACCATTTTCTGGAAGAGCGACATTGACTCGGCGTAGTTCGGGAAAAGGAAAATAATGATGATCGGGAATATGGAAAACGCCGCAATGCCTACTGCAATAGAGCTCAGCAACTGATACTTAACACCCTTAACGATCAGCCGATAGAACCGCTCTTTCTGTTCTACATACTGCGGAATGATCGGCGCAAGGATGCTGCTGATCGGGATCAGCGATGTAGTGTGGGAGAGTAGTCCCGATGCGACTGAAAACAAACCGGCCGCTTCGGTCCCCAACATAAATTTAACGATCCAAAGGCGCAAGTTTTGCCCGAACGAATTGAGATAACTTGTAAAGAGCCCCCATTTGGTATGGAAGTACAGCACACTCCAGAACGGTTTCCGCTCTTGGATCGGTGCTTTCGAAAACGTCGTGTATACCTTAAAAAATGAAAAACTCATAACTGCCACGGTGAGTGCTTCGGCAAACACGGTCGCAAAAAGAACTCCAGCAACGCTGATATGAAGCACAAAGAAAAACACGACCAGAAAACCCAATTTGAGCACCTCCTCGACAACAGTGTATACAGACTGCTGAAAGAATTTTAAATATACCCGCAATGCGATTTGAATACTTCCGCGAAACGGCGAAACGAGGAACGAGAACGAAACGATCTTAATAAGGATGCTTGACTGCTCGCTGTAGTATCGGGCGATAAGATCAGCTCCAAAAAATACGATAGCCCATGCAAAAAAACCAAGCACCATCTGGAGTCGGAAATAGTTTGAAAAGATCATCCTAACCTCTCCAAGATCTCCTCTCCCTCGTGCAACACTCATATCAGCAACAACTACATTCCCTACCCCGGGGAGAAGGAAAATGCTTAGGATGGGAAGAATTGAGAGCACGAGCTGCACGAGTCCGTACTCATACACACTCAGCTTATGGAGTACCAGAAAGATCGTGGCAAGTCCGACCACCTTGAGGATGATCGTACTCCCTGTAGTCCAGAGCGTTCCCTCCCCTATTGTCCGTAACACTGATTTCGCCATAGCTAAGTAGTGCCTAGTGTATCACGGAACGCCCTCGTATAAACTCACTGATTCGCTCCGCGCGGGCGGTCCAGGAGTGGCGCTTGATATCTTCCCGTGCACGGTCGGCAAGTATTTGGGTACTTGGGTCAAATGCACGGACGATTCCCTCGGCAAGCGCTTGCGGGTCATCGGGCACAACCAGAATCGCATTCTTCTCCGAGAGCATCTCACGCACGGAAGGAAGATCCGAGGCGACGATCGGGCGACCGCTTGCCATATATTCAAAGAGTTTCATCGGCGACGTGTAGTGTGCCGAGATCGCCTCTTTGCCCGTGTTGGGCACCACCAGTACATCCGCTGCTGCCTGCCAGAGTGGCATTTCGTCGTGCGGCCGATGGCCGATGATCATGATGCGCTTCTCTCCCCCGTAGGATTCTTTGAAACGCAGTATGTCCTTCTCGGTTCCGCCCACAAACACCACGCGCATATCTTCCGGCAAAACCTTTGCCGCTTCCGAAAGCGTATCCACTCCTTTCCATGCATACAGGTGCCCGGTATAGATCGCCAACTTTTTATCCCGAGGCAGATCAAGTTTTACGCGAGCTTCTTCCTTGTTGCCTCCGTTGCCGAATGCTTCGATATCAACCGCGTTCGGTTCCACGATCAATTTTCTCTTCACGCTCGGTTCCATCCGCGCAAGCTCACCCCCCTTCCAGGTATTGGTCGCGAGCACCCAGCGCATACGGCGCAAAAGACTGCGGTAGAATCCCTGCTTGCGCTCCGGAAAGTCATGCACCTCATAGAAGGTATTGCGGAATCGAAGTGAGGCAAGCCAAAGCGGGAGTGATTCGTTGGAGTAGATGATTCCACTCTTTGGCGCGCGGAACAAAAGATAGAAAAAGGATGCGAACGAGAATGTCACAAAACTTACCAAGAATCCAACGCGTTTGAATGGAAACAAGAACGAGAGGTCGAGTGTAGGGAGATACCGTACTGCAACCGAGCGCGAAAGACCGTAGTACGTATGCGGATCACGTACTCCTCCCCCAAGCCGGCATGGGACAAGAACCGTCACCGCAAATCCTGCATCATCAAATGCTCCAGCGCTTTTCGCGGTGAAAAGCGCGGCGGCTTTCTCGCTCGGAAACCTTCCGTGGAAAATAAGAAAAAGTCTTTGACTCATATCGCACAACATCACTTATCTCTACGCAAGAGTATTCGGAACATCCTCCCCCACAGTTTTTTTATAAGCAGTAAGTGTGAGTATGTTCTGAACAGCTCATACCGTAAGGGGATCACCTCTTCTCGGCGATAGCGAATACGCAGATACACGATCTTGAATACTTGCTTCGCAATGTTGAGCAGAGGAAGGAAAAGGGCCTCCCTGAAAAACTGCTGCGCACTTTTGAAGTGTATTTTCTGTGCGATCGTCCCCAGCCGATAATCTACTTTCTTCTTGTAATTACTAAAAACGAGTGCCTCCTTCGGCAACGTGCCGTACCATGGCCCCTTCAGCTTTTTGGGCGGGTACTGCGCCACATCAAAGCGGATCTTCTCGTGCATCTTTTTTACGAACCGCGCACCGGACTTTCGGTTAAAGAATCGGTATTGCGGATAGTCCTTCCACTGTTGGTACCGGATCGAGAGATCGTGGCTCTTGATGTAGTACGGCACCGCATAGATATAGTGCTCAATGGTTGGGCGAGAGGCGATCTCCCTGATCTCCTCCTTAAGCTCTGGCGACATGAGTTCATCGCTATCCAAGTAGAAGAACCAGTCATAGGATGCGGCTTCGAGCGTACGATTCCGCTCAAGGGAAAAATCTTCGATCGGATGTCCGGGGTTACTTTGCGGGATAACACGGCATCCATAGCGCTCTGCGATCGCAAGCGTCCCGTCAGTGCTTCCCCCATCGGCAATGAGGATCTCACAAAATCCTTTGACCGTATCAAGACAGCGTACGAGCGTTTCCTCTGAATTGTACGTGAGAACCGCAACGGTTGCCGGTATGCACGAAGAGGTGTCGGGATTATTCATGGTCGTGTGCGGAGAAAATCGACGGACCTGCGATAGAGGTCAATACCCCCCGCGATGCGCATCGTGAACAATGAAAAGCTCATGGTTCGATCGATCTGAATGCGCTTGAGCGCGAAGGGGTTGTCGCCCGAGGCGATCAACCCTTCAGTTATACCACAGGCACCGTCAAATCCATTCTGCGCAAGAAATGCTGCGACCTTCTGGTCCCGGTGCCCCGCTGGATAAGCAAAGTAACGCACCACGCTACCGGTATGCTGTTCGATCTCGCGCTTGCACCGGATGATCTCGTCAGTGAGCTTCTGCTCATCATTGCGGATGGTCTTCACGTTACGGTGGTCATGCCCATGAGCTTCGATCTGCACCAATCCGCTTACACTCAATGTCTTTACATCACCCCAGGTGACACGTGGAAGATCACCAAGCGTCTCGTGTGTATTCATGTTCGTAGTAAGAAACACCGTGATGGGAAATGCGTGGCGTGTGATGATTGGCAGGACGACCGGCACAAGATCGGCATATCCATCATCGAAGGTGATCGCGATGCTTTTGTCTGGGAGTGTTGCTCTGCCGCGTGCATGGTCAACAATGCGTTCAAGCGGCACCACCATAAACCCCCCACGCGCAAGATGGTCCATCTGCCGCGCAAACTCCTGAGGAGAAACACCGTACTTCCACGACGAATCCTCGACCGAGTGATACATGAGGATCATCACGCGCGGCGAGCGCAATCCGACCACCCGCAACGCCGCACCAAGACCGGCGAAAAGCGCCGTGGTCATCGTCTTAATGTAGGTACGTAAGAGTGTCATACAACATGATGCTTCTTAAGAAGTTCCTGTACTATATCCTTGAGATCTCCTCCAATGCAAGCCGTGGTCAAGTGGTTTTGAAATAGGGCGTATCCTTCATGTGCGATCTGATCGCGCATTACTTGATCGCGAAAGAGCATACGGATCTTTTGCGCAAGATCATCCGGATCAGCCGCCTTTACGAACACGCAGTGCTTCCTATCCACGAAGAGCTCGCGCATTGCAGTTGAGTCCCGAGTAACGAGCACCTTGCTCACCGAGATCGCCTCGTATGCCTTGTTGGGAATGACGCGATCCGCCTTCAATGTGTCGGCAAAAATCCCAAGGCAGATATCCGCTCGATTCATATACGCACGTAGCTCCTCATACGCAACCTTGGGGGTGAACTCAATGTTCCGGAGATCGAGCTGGCGCGCCAACGCCTCCACCTCGCGGAACATCTGCCCGCGCCCCACCATCTGAAACACGACGGGTTCGTCTCGCAGGCGACTTGCAGCTTCGACAATGTACTCCGCACCCTGCATGGGGTTATAGCCACCATGGAAATGCACCCGGAACGGCCCCGTACGATCAGTCGGTTCGGGAAAGATGGCGCTCTCATCGGATCCGATAAGCAACCGGGAAAACTTGCTTCGCGGGATCTTGAACGTGCGCACGAAATATTCGATGTTCGCGTTGGTATCCAAGAGGACCACGTCCGCAGCCATACACGCGAGCCGATCGATCCACCAGTAATACCATCCCGCAACGCTCCCCACGCGCACGGTCTGCCGATCATTGACCACCGAATCATAGATCGAGAAGAACGCATCGTAGACGATCGGCTTGCGCGTAAGCATGCGCGCCAGGAGTGCCGGCATGTATCCCGGATAGGCAACGAACAGCACGTCGTATGCATCTCGTACGGCGTAGTGCTTGCGGATCAAGTCGATGTATTTCATCACTCCCCGTGCGGTCGTGTGGCATTCGATCACCTCGACCCCTTGGGCGCGAAGTCCGCGCAGAAGGATGCGATTCCTGCTGTAGTCATGCCGATAAAATCCAAAGAAACAGAGTTTCATATATGTGTGTTAATCACCGCGCACACGGCCACAACGACACGACGAGCAACCGAATCCACCTCTCCATCCGCTTGGATTGTATGCGCATGTCCCTGCCCAAGATCCTCGATGCGCGCGCTATTGCGCTGTGATGATCTCACCCAGTGGGTAACGCGGTCTTGAGGAAACTCCTCGCGAACCGTGCGCCCTCGCTTGAACATGCGTTCCGTGCGTGCCGCGTCGCCAGCAACAAAGAGCATTGCGTGTGTAGAGGGAAAGGTGCGCGCGTAGCGTGCGAGCACCTCATCACGCTCTTCATGCTCAAAGATCGCAATAATGTTCTGCCAGTATCCTTCGATGATAAGCGCGTGGGGATACCGCGACGCTTTTTCGTATTTTGCACCGCGCTGAAGAAAGCAGTTGACCAGCTTGTAGTACCCCATGCGGGCGCTATATGAATTTCGTGCAATGTGGTAGAGCGTGTATGTCGAAAGCCGTGGATGCTTCAGCGCAAACCACGCACCCAAGAGCAGGAGCTCCCCTCGCCCGGCGATCTCCACAATGGGAATCTTCAACTCCCGGGAAACACTTTGCACAACGGTCGTCTTGCCGGTCCCCGGCAGACCGCAAAACTCAATGATCATCGCTTTATGAATTTAATCGCGTAGGATTCCGAGAAAAACTGACTGATCGGATTGAGCGGCAAGCAGGAGAAGATCGCGAACAGTGCGCGATTCAAGGGTGCCGCGCGAAATAAGGGGAAATTAAATGTTACCGGGTATACACCCACGACCGTACACCCATGCGCTTCAAACAGCCCCGTAAGCGCTTTGGGATCGACCTGTCCACTATGAAAATCAGACGTCTTCCTGCCAATGAGTTTGTTGATTGCGTACTTGGGTGTTTTGGTGATCACAAATCCTTCTCCCCCGCTCACCAAGAGTGCGGCGATCTTTTTTACCAGCACCTCTTTATCAGGAAAATACTCGAGTGCGCGTGATGAGAAAAAGAAGTTATATGGACCCGCCTCATTGAACTCGAGAAAATTCTTTTCAAAAAAATGGACGTTCCCGGAATATGCACTCAGGTTCTCTTGTGCGAGTCCAAGCATCTCCGAGGAAATATCCACGAGGTCGTACGCGGATGCCTTGTCTCGCTCAAGGAAAAGCTTGGTCCACGTGCCCGGACCAGGACCGAGCTCGAGGTAGTGCTCGATGTGCTTGCCACTTAGAGCAGCATGTCGCTCGATCGTTATTTTGGTCATGAAAAACCCCGCACGTGCAACAGCGCTTGAGAACCAGCGCTTGTGCTCGTAATCGCCACCGCGTTTATCGGCAACGGACACGTTATAACGAATTCGTACGTCTTCTGGGTTCATAGCGGCAAAGAAAGATGATGAATGATGCGCATAATGAGCGGCGAGAGCGTGTGGTGCTCGACAACAATCTGGCGCAGGTGTGCGCCAAGCGCACGGCGTTCCGAGGCAGACATGCGGATGACGCTCGTGAGTGCCTCGGCGAGGCCGCGTGCATCTCCCGGTGCAAAAATCAATCCGGGATGGTCGTCCCGGAAGATCGCACCGGCGGCATCATTACAACTCACGACCGGCACCCCAACCGCCATCGCCTCGAGGATCACCTTGTCGAGGCTCCCCGTCTTGCTCATACTAACAAATACCTGCGCATTCTGTAAGGTGCCGAGTGTTTGGTGATGCGGGACAGGTCCCGCAAAGCGGAGGCGTCCTTGTGCCACGAGTGGTGCGGCACGCTCCTTGATCATACGCTCGTAGCGTTCTTGATCGGTGGTTCCTGCCCCTCCCACGATGGTCGTATGCACATCGAGATCGTCGCCTACGAGCATCTCCACTGAGGCAATGAGCGTCTCAAGATCTTTTGCGGGCGAAATGCGACCAACGGTGACGATTTCAAACGGTGCAGATGGTGGTGCGACAGATGTGGGAGAAAAAAATTCCGTATTGATCCCGTGCCCCATAACATACTTCTTCCTTGTGGACAATCGCAAGCTTTCATCTGATGCGGTAAGTACCGCGTGTGCAAATTTCTCTGCAACGCGCAGTTTAAGATCAACATGCTTGTGTGTATACCAGAGCACGATGCGCTTCCGCAGAAGACGCCAAGGAATTCCCCCCAACACCACATACTCCGGGTTCATGTGCACAAAGACCGCATCGTAGTGCTTCTGTTCACGCACGATGAGGCGGTAGAAGTTTCTTACGATCCCCATTCTCGATACGCCGCGCTCTTTGCCGAGCGAAACCACGCGCACGTTTTGAGGAAGTTCGTACTCCCCCACCCGAAGACACCCGACGATCACCTCATCAGTGTGCCGTGAAAACTCTTTGATCCATTCATGAAAGAACCCGAGCACGGGGTCATTGCGGTCAACAGCTTGGGTGAGAATAAGGAGGCGCATCTAAATATTTACTGCATAGGCTCTTTGAGTTTCAGGAGCCATGCTTTATGCTCCAAAAACCAGTCTACGAAATCGGCGATCCCTTCCTTCATGGAAACCTTGGGCTGATATCCAAGATCACGTTTTGCTTTGGTCGTGTCGGCAATAGTTGCTGGCACATCCCCTGCTTGGATGGGCATAAGATTCATTACGGCCTTTTTTCCAATTCGCTTCTCAATCATTTTAATGAATCCCAAGAGCGACGTCGCTTCATCTCCACCGAGGTTGTAGACCTCGTACGTCAATTTTTCTTTTTCAATAAGCGCCCGTACGCCACGCACCACATCATTAATGTGGGTAAAGCTGCGCTTCATTTTTCCGTGGTTATACACATCGATTGTCTTCCCTGCGATAATATTCTTTGTGAACTTAAAAAGCGCGAGATCAGGCCTACCGTAACGGCCATACACCGTAAAGAACCGCATACCCGCTGTTTCAATTCCATACAACGAGTGGTACGCATACGCAAGTGTCTCATTTCCTTTTTTTGATGCCGCATACACAGACATAGGATGGTCCGTTGCGTCTGTTTCCGAAAATGGCATTTTTTTATTATCACCGTAGACCGAACTTGATGATGCAAACAAAACCCTCTTTATGTTATGTTTTTGGGCAACCTCAAAAACATTAAGTGTCCCGAGATAATTTGAGTCTGCATATGACCAAGGGTTCTTTAATGAGAACCGCACACCCGCTTGCGCGGCAAGGTTTACTATAACGTCCGGCTTCTCCTTTTTTACTACTTTTTCAAGAGCCGCATACTCAGCAATTGATATTTTATAAAAGTGAAAGTTTTTATTTTTTTGAAGCATCGCGTGCCGTGCCTCTTTCATCCGTACGTCATAGTATGGAGTAAAGTTGTCTACGCCCACAACACTGTATCCATCCTTAAGGAGCGACTCAGCAAGATGATACCCAATAAACCCCGCAGTGCCTGTTATCAGGATTTTTTTGTGTTTTTTTTGTGTCATAAATTTATTTTTACGCACCGTCTTTCCTCCCTGTAACATCTTCGCCATACACGCCTTGAAGAAGGTCGATGTCTTTCCCGCTTGCAATCAAAAGGTCATTATTTTTCTCTTCAAAGGCCTTGAGCGCCTGTACTCCCTTCGCATCATGCACACGTTCTTCGTATATGCGCGCAAAAGCCGCGAAATCTTTTATAAAACAATGCCCTCCAGCGCCTCGTCCGCTTTTGTGAACAGGGTTTGCATAACGGCTGCTCACCAGAGGATCTGCCGCGATAGCCTTACCAATATTTCCCCAATCATGACCCATGGATTGCGCAACTTCGTAGGCAAGGTTAAATGCGATGACCTGTGTATACCCGCTTATGTTGTGAGCATACTTAATGATCTCTGCTTCGTCACTATCACATGTAAGCACAAATGGTGCCTTCGGGAGAATTTCGTGAACATGCTCTGCCGCAACACGATGCCGCTCCTCTTCAGTTGGAACACCAACAATATTAGAGAATGGATTTGCCGCGTCGTGTGCAGCGGTCGCTTCACTTAAAAATTCAGGAGAAAAGAGAACGACGATGGAGGGATATTGCTTTTGCAGTATTTTTGTCGTCTGGGGAAGCAATGTTGATTTTATTACCGCAATCTTCCCTTCCCCAATAATATCCAGCGCAGATCGTATAATACTGTCATCAAATCCATCAGGAGTGGTGTGTGCAGGAACCGCAATAAAGGTAATATCACATTCCTTTATTTCTTCTTTATTCTTTACGAAGGGCTCTTCTAGAGAGTAGCGCACAATAGCGTACCCCCGCGCCTCAAAGTCATCCGCATAATTTTTCCCGATAAACCCCTGTCCAATGAATCCAATTTTCATAATGTTGTTTTAGAATTCCAGTATTATATCTAAAGATCTCCCTACCGCACACTAGACGAGACAACGTTCCCATGCCATACGGTACCGCTTAAGGTATTCGGTCTTATCTATGAGCGCAAACTGCTCAAGGAATGACTGCGTTTTAAGAACCGCCACCTTGCGCAGTTCGGTGTTCTCGCGGAGTGCCAACATGCCGGTAGCGAGGCACATCGCATCTCCCACAGGACACATAAAGCGCGCTTCTCCGTTGTGGAGGATATCCTGTGCCACGCCAACATCGGTGGTAACGATAGGACAATCTGCGGCTGCCGCTTCAACGAGCGCCATGCCATACCCTTCAAAATTCGAAGTAAGAAGGAAGAGGTCGGCGGTCTTGTAATAGGAGAGGACATCGGTCCGTGCGCCTTCAAATACTACGTTTTGCCCAATACCAAGTCGCCGCGCTTCTGCCTCAAGGCGCGCACGCTCGCCTCCTTCCCCAACGAGCACCAATCCTGATTTGGGATACTTCTCTACCACGCGCGCAAACGCATGGAGCCCGAGTGAAAGGTTTTTTTCCGGCTCAAGCCGTGCCACCGTGATTGCCACCCAGTCAAACTGGGGATATTTTTCGCGCACTGAAAATGCTGCCGGAGTAACGCGCATCTTTGCAATGTCGACAAAGATCGGCAGTACCGTGATGCGGTCTGCGAGCACCGGAAATGCTTCTGAGAGCGATTCCTTTATCCTGTTTGAAACCACGCGAATACCCTGCGCTTGCGGCAAAACCTTGCGTGCAATGCGCATGCGTACTTTATTTAGATGTGAACCACGTTGGAACGCAGGACTCATGAGGTCGGTATGGATCTGGATCTGAAGGCGCGCCTTGGTCGAACGCGCAACACGCATACCCGCAAGTCCACCCTCAAATGGATCTTGCACACTCACGAGCGCGATCGATCGTTCTTTGCTGATACGCTTCCCCAGTCGCACCGCATCCCGCACATAAAACCACCGGTTCCATGAATTGGTCGGGTACACCCACACATTGGGTGCGATTTGAGTTTGTACCAAACCAAGTGAACGCTTCGTGAATACGATGATATGGAGTTCGTCCACAAGGGTTCCGTATTCAGCAAGGCGTGCGCGCACTGAACTCTCCGGCACAAAGAGCGCGCGGTCAGAACCGACCGTGATAACATTTAGAGGGGTTTCTTGCATACTTCAATGAATTCATCTGCGATCTCGTCATATGTATGGACGATCGAAATCGTGCGTGCCGCCTCTGCTTTGCGTGCATACTCTGCATCGTCAAGAAGTAAGAGTATCTTGTTTGCAATATCGTCTACGTCGAGTGGGTCGATCAAGAGTGCCGCATCCGCGATCTGTTCTGCGATCCCTGTCTCCGCAGTCACAATGACCGGCTTGCCGCAGGCGATCGCCTCAAGCGCAAAGTTGGGGCTTACCTCGGAGAGCGATGGGATGATCACGGCGTATGCGCTCCCGATCTTTTCCATAAGCTCGTGGTGTGGTACGGCTCCACTTATTTCAAGAGATACATCCGGCCGTTTTGCGCGTACTCTATCAAATGCATTGCGGAGTGCATCAACATTTTTTAAAAATATCGCGCGGCCGGCCCAGAGAAATTTCTTTTCGGAAACATTCGTGGGGGCGAAATGTCGTACGAACGCATTACCAATGACTGACGTGCGGTGTCGCCGTATCTCATAGGGATCCAAAAAAATATCTCGTTGCCACGCAGTACTAAACACTACTTCATCTGCAGAAGAGAGGAGCAGTTTTGTAAGACGAAAGATCATGCGCTCTTTACGCGAAAGCTCAGGCATTGCCCGATAGAACGCGGGAAGTGTAATGCGCTCTCTGGTGCGCTCTACGTAGTGTTCCCATAAAAAATCCCCCCCTACGCGCACCACAAGCCGCTTATTGAGAAATTTGGCGACAGCGAGCGCCGGAATCCCCATACTAAATGTATCGAGTGCGATAATGCACTGCTCTTCATCGCTCGCGGAGAGAAGCTTCACGAGTGATACGAGGTGGCGGATTCCCGTGGGAAGCCTTTTTTCGATCGTGTACCGCACAACCGCAACCTCATACCCTTTCCCTTCGAGCGCCTCCTTGAGCGAATGTGCGTAGTGCGCCGGACCACCAATGTCGGGCGGGTAGATGCCGGTTGCGATGAGGATCTTCATACCCACCAGTGTAGGCGAAAACAGCCCCGGGCGCAAAGCGCCCGGGGCTGTTTTCCTTCTTCTGGGAATACCCTACCGATTCGGGAGTACCACCGAAAAAAGTTTTTTGAAGAAATCTTTTGACGGGCGGCGCGAGGAGAATGCGCGGTCAGAGACCACCATCATCCAGCGACTGCACTGATGGTCCGGAAGCGGATTATACCAACGCGACTCAAATTCTTTCTTTGAGATTTTGAACTCCGCACCATTTGATGGGTCGTGAAAGATGAACATATCCCCTTCGTGTCCAATCACGAGCGCATAATGCTCAACTTCCTCTATTGGTTCAACGTAATCAATAATGACCGGAAATCCTTTGCTGAGATAGCTTTCAATTTCCGCGATCGTGTTACGTTCCTGTTCGCGTCCATGAAATCCTTTCGAACGTACCGCACGCATCATCCCCTCGTGGGTCGTGCCACCATCGTCCGAATGCCGCGTACCCGCAATATGGGCAAGATCCTCCTCGCTCGCGTGATGTCCAAACGAAGAAAGGACCATAGCTACTACTGCCGGTCCACAGGTATAATCCGTTGCCTGCTCGAAATAAGGAATATTGAGTCGCATAGACCAAGGGGTGTTAGCCGGGCTCCTCCTCATGAGAACCCTGTTTTTAATAAGATTTTCATTATACATCAAAAGAACACTTTTTGCAAGCGTTCTTTTCCTCAAACTCGCGGAAACCCTTTAATTTACTTATTATTTTTGACAGCTGGTCCAAACACGCGTTTTTTCATATCTGAGGCAATAAGATCCCAGTCGTATTTTGCAAATGCGAGCTCACGTGCATTTTTAACGATGCGTTCACGAAGTACAGCATCCTCCACAAACCGCTTAAATTGCTTCGCAAGTCCTTCGGGGTCACGCGGAGATACCGCAAGTCCGGTCGGCTCTTTGTCGGGGTTAAGGTCAGGATCAAACAAGAAATCTGCGATGCCTCCTTCTTGTGTCGCTACCACAGGAAGCTCCGCCGCCATTGCCTCGACGAATGAATTTCCCATTCCCTCAGAAAGCGATGGTCGCGTAAAAATGTCTGAGATCTTCAAATACTTCGGCATCTCCTTGTGATCGATCTGCCCCAGAAACATCACGCGATCCTCCACCCCTTTCTCTTGTGCGAGTGCACGGAGCATCGCTTCGTCAGGACCGATCCCCAGTATCAAGAATTTGAATTGCTCTGGGAGCAGCGCGAGTGATTTGATCACGTCATCAACCGCGTTCTTTTTCACGAGCCGCGATGTCGTAATTATGTACACATCGCCTTGTTTCTTGCCGAGCTTCTGTTTGAGCGCATCGAGATCTACTTGTGGATAGGTTTGCGAAAAATGCTTGGTATTCACCGCGTTCGGAATAACCTCAAGCTTCCCTTTAAAACCCATGGCACGTGCCCAATTTGCCAAAAATGTCGAAATCGCCTGTACGGTATCTGCTTTGGTGAATCCACGTACAAAAAGCGGGTACACCGGGCGCATCTTCTGTTTGATGTAGTCGATCGGATCCCCTTCTTGAAGAGTGAGGATGTAGGGCACGTTCGGATAAAACGTCTTGAACAGCCCCGCGGGAACACCGGTTGAATGCGCCATCATCGCCCACACCGCGTCGTACTTCCTTTTCTGATACAGACGGTGCGCCTTCCAAGCAGCCGAAAACTGAAACAAAAACTTGTTGAGGTGGAGCGGAAATTTTTTCAGATCCGCCATTGTCGGTTTGCTCGCAGTGAATCCAATTCGGTGTACCGTCACGTTCCCGATCTTCTCGATCGCCGAAAGGTTCCGGTCGAAACGCAAACAAACCATATCAAACTCGATTTCGCTTTGATCGACACGGTCGGTGATCTCCTTGATCGCCACCTCTGCCCCACCGACATGGGACGGATAGTAGACGAGAGAAAATATGAGAATGCGTTTTGGCATGAGCAAACTGTACCATAAAAAAACCGGCTGCAAAATTGCAGTCGGCTCAACACATCGATTCACTACCTATACGTTATACTCGGTAAGCAATTCGTCGAACTCGGAGAGGAAATGCTGCCGCAGACCCAGATCGATCTTGAACATTCGAGGAACCAGCCTGTGAGGAAGATGAACCGCCCCAAGTAACGGATCATCGCCACGATGAGGTGGCTCAACGATCACCACATCACTGATGCTGCTGTCAGCAAACGTCATATCGTCGCCGATCGAATACCAGATCTGACCCCGAGGAATGAGTCCCTGCTTCTTCACCTCAGACCGCAAACGCGCACAGCGTGGTTCATGGCTTCCGCACGTGATCTGAATTACCTTGGTACACCCATGGGCCTGAAAGATCTTCGCTGTATTCGCAATCTCCTGAACAGTGTTTGTTGACACAGTTTCGGTGACGATACCGTCACAGAGTTTGGAAAGCCGCGCGAGAGCAAGGTGTGACTGAAAACCTTCGTGTTCTTTTATGCACGCGAACTGGCTCAGGTCGTTCATGTGATCGACAAGATATTTCTTGGTGTACTCGGCCTCCTTGAGGCCATCCTTTTCCGATGCCCCGGTGCCAAACACGACTACCGCGATATTTTCGAGTCCTTCAGTAAGCGCGGTGTACACCATGAGCGGCAAGCTTCCAAGATTGCCTTTCTCCGGTTCACCCCACGCAAGTTTTGGCCAGCCAACAGCCTGCAAGTGACGCCCGTGAACCAAGATGCCGATTTTCATGTCTATTCTCCTCGTCTCAAAAACAAAAGTGGCTTTTATACCACGACAAAACTACTAGAGAGTAGTATACCATATAAACCTTTCTAAGTCAAGCTACTCCTTTTCCTGCCTCCTCCGCACCATATCCGCATATGCATACCGCAGAGCATTCGCAAATGCGTCACCTTCCCCCAAACTATTGCGTGGAAGCGCTTTCCCGAGGAGGCGCGCCGTGGCAGCCTCCTGTCCACTGTGAGTACCGTATACCTGGTCAGCATTCGACATCATTCCACGAAGAAGCACTCGGTACACCCCAGGGATGTCGTCGAGGCTGTGGTCCGCAAGTGTCACGAGAAGCGGGTTTCGTCGGACGCGTTTATAGAGAACTGCAGCAAGGGTTGCATAGCTTGCCATAAGCGACCACGTGAAGAGATAGGTGTGCTGGGCGGCATACGTGCGGCCCGCAAAGAATCCCAGCATGGGGAGCAGAAATTTATCGATCCGCGCTCCGACCCCTACGCGATGCAACGCAACATTTGGTGCAGGTGATTGTACGTCATCAGCACTCCGTGCAAAACGCGTCGTGATCACGTCGAACTGCACCGCTGGCAATGCGCGCGCAAGATCCACAAACGCGTCTTCGGCGAGTCCTGCAACGGGGTGCATGGTGGTTGAGAATACCAGCACCCGCTTTTCGCGCTTTTCTCCGCGTGGGCGCTCGTCAGTGAATGCTCGTATGTATTCCGGAAGTGACCGTTCTGCCTTCCATCCGAGTGCGCGTGTTTTTCCCGTATCAATACCCGAGGACATTCTGTTCCCGAGGCGCTCCGGAAACAGCACAATATCTTCTTTGCCAAACCCGAACATCCCTGCGACATCAAGGACCGAGAATGCTTCTTCATTCCCTAATCCGTACTCATCTCCTTGCCCTTTCTCCCCCACCAAAACAAGTGCATCGATAATGTCTCCGACATGAGTGAAGTTGCGCATCTGTGTTCCGGGAGCAACAACTGCGCACGGCGTTCCTGAAAGATACATCCGTTTGAAATGCTCGATCACCGTCCCGTACACACCAGAGCGTTCGCGTGGTCCATACACATTATAAAAATACGTAATCGCATACGGTAGCTTCTCCTCTTCTCCGATATGCTTCACCAACTCAGAGTTCTCTGCCTTGGTGCGTGCGTACGGCGAGGTGTGGCGCGTCGCTCCCCCATCTCCAAATTTTGTGGAGCTCCCGGCGTACACGAGCTTGCATCGCTTCTTTTTCCAAAACTCTACAACCGCGCGCGTACCGAGCGTATTCAGATCATACACAATATCCGGCTCAAGAATACTCTGTTCAACGCGCGAGTACTCACCGAGGTGATAGATGATATCGGGAGTTTCCGTGATGTGCTGCTCAATGTCTTTTGTGTGCCCTTCTCGATACTCCACCCCCTCAATATGATTGTCTTTTGAACCGACAAAATAGTTGTCGAGCGAGATAACGTGATTGTGGGGATCCTGTGCCAAACGCTCGCACAAGTGCGAGCCGACAAACCCGGCCCCGCCGGTCACCACAATGATGTTCTTCCCATCACGTTCCTTCATAATATCGAAAACTATAGCACAAAGCCCTCGGTGCGGCACCCAACGCAAGCAAAGAGAAAGGGGCTCGTGAGAGCCCCTTAATACTATCTATTTTTCACCTGTCCTTAGAGGTGCTGTTCGGCGTACTCCGCAAGCGGAGAACGTTCGATCTGTGAGAGCGTGATATGCGCTGAATGCTCCCACCCACGGAAGCGCTCGATGACATATCCAAGCCCGGATGACGTTTCGTTAATATACGGCGAGTCGATCTGCTTGAGGTTCCCCAAACAGACGATCTTGGTGCCGGGACCAGCGCGTGTGACGAGGGTCTTCATCTGCTTGGGTGTAAGATTTTGAGCCTCATCGAGGATAAAATACCGTCCAAGTAACGTACGCCCGCGCATGAAGTTTAGGGACCGTACTTTGATCCTTTTCATCAAAATACTTTGCGTCGCCGCCCGACCCCATTCATCGTCCATGTCATCCTTAGTAGCGCCACGGGCACCCTTCATCCCTTCAGCGGGAAGACGTTTCCCTTCAAGAACTTCAAGGTTATCCCACAATGCCCCCATCCATGGAGACATTTTTTCCGCTTCGGTGCCTGGCAAAAATCCGATATCTTCTCCCACTGGAACAGTTGCCCGGGTCATCACGATCTCATGATACAGCTTCGAATCATACATTTGTGCGAGTCCCGCAGCAAGCGCAATCAATGTTTTGCCTGTTCCGGCTGGACCGTTCAGTGTCACAAAGTGTATCTCGGGATCCATAAGCATCGCGAGTGCGTAACTTTGTTCCGGGTTACGTGCCGTAATACCCCAGACATCCTTCTTCCGATAGTCCGTAACCACCCTTGCTCGAACGAGATTCCTGGACCGCTCACACACAATGAGATCCAGGGGCTTATTGCCGTCACGCACTGAGATGATCTCATTGACACAAACATCACCCACAGTACTTCTTTTCAGCTGGTACTCGGTTGTCGCACCTCGAGTTTTTGCTCCAAGAGTATCGGCATTCTTGTCCCAAAGCTCCTGTCCAAACACATGGATACCTGAGTGGAGCACATCAACATCTTCTATTGTTGTGTCACTCAGATAATCCTCTGCAAGAACACCGTTGGTAATCGCCCGAATGCGAAAGTTCACATCTTTAGACACCAAGATGACTTCTTTGCCCTGCTTACCCTTCGCCGCATCTTGGAGTTCGAGACACGCCTCAAGGATCTTATCGTCAGCGCGTTTTGGCTTCTCATCTTGTTAACATTGCAGCAATAGACGTTACACTCTACTGTTTTGGGCATGAACTCATATGACCCGCACTACATGGCGCTCAAGGAGACA
>MHUZ01000019.1 GCA_001823605.1 Candidatus Yonathbacteria bacterium RIFOXYD1_FULL_52_36 | reverse complement strand
GAAACACCGTGGGCTGGGGATGGAAGGAAAGACACCCTTAGAGAAGCTCCGGGAGTGTGCGTGTGTAAACTTGACGCTGCAATGCTACACTTATTGACATTTAACCATAAATATGGTACCTAATATGGGTACATTTTGATCTTTAAGTTAAGGAGGAGTGTCGTATGAACGAACACGTTATCCGCGTAATTGTGGATGGGATAATCTATTCGGTGCTTGCGCGACGGGAGCTTCTGGAAGGTGACAAGCCGTGCTTTGAGTGCGGTAAAGTCGCCGCAGATGTGAAGCTTGTTGCAGTCAGTATCTATCGCAAGATGGCCAAGGTGACCGATGACGGCATTCGGCGTGTGGTCGAAGAAGCCATGAAGAAGCAACCGTTCGCACAACCCGTGTGTGGCTCGCCCCACTGCTATGGTGTTTTTCTCGGGAAGATAAATCCCTCTGATGAACAGCCGTACCAATACCTGCGTATTGCGTGACCGGACACTGTTCGCGTTGTACCCCGCCAAAATGGCGGGGTTTTGTTTTGCCCGGTAATCCACAGGGGTCACTGGTGTATATAGTAGAACGTGGGATACTGTAAGAAATAGCATTATTTTTTAACTCACCCGTTATGGATTTTATTGCGTTGATTGTTGCGATTTTTGCTTTTTCGTTTGCCAAAAGTGCACGCGATGAAGTGCGTCAGCTAAAAAATACTTCCCAGGTGTCTGTGCCGACAGGAAGTATCGCGAACAACGTTGAGATTCCAGCAACAGCAGTCTTCCCAGAAGATCTTGCGCGCATGTCTGCACTACAATCAGCGGAGATGTCCGCGACACCGCTCGTCGAAAGCGCTGACAGGGTGGACGCCTTTTCTCAATGGATCAAAGAGGATTGGATCATGAAATTGGGGGCGTTCTTTCTTTTGATCGGGTTTGGTTGGTTTGTGACGTACGCTTTCATGGAAGGATGGATCGGTCCTGTCGGACGCATAACACTTGGGATCATTATGGGCGCCGCGATCATGGTCGGAGGGTTCTATCGAACGCGCACATTTGTTCACCAGGGTCCGTTCTTTATTGCATTTGGGGCAGGGTTGGTGAGTATCTCGGTTTTTGCAGCCCGTGCCTTCTATGATTTTTTTGGTCCTGTTCCGGCACTCGGCACGGTGTTGCTCGTATCTCTTTTCACCGCAACGGCGAGCATTCGGTTCAATGTTCGATGGCTCGGTTTTATGAGTATTTTGTTGAGCGGTTTTGCGCCAATGCTTACCGACTTCATGATCTCATCAAGTGGCGACACTGCGTTGTTTCTTTCGGCGTATTTGATCGCGATCGCACTTGGTGGAGTGTTGCTCGCGGCAATCACCGGGTGGCGCGACGTCATCCTCCTTGTGCTTGGCGTGGCAACGATCTACGACATTCAATTCTGGAACATTTTCGGACACAATGATGTTTCAGAAATCCTCTTTATACTCGGCATCGTTCTTTCGTTGGTTCTGTACGTCACTAATATTGCGGCGATCATGAGAACAAGGGCGGTTCTCCCTGCCGATAGTACCGTTGCGGTTTGGAACGGCATACTGCTTTTGCTGTGGATCATTGTGGGAGGACAGAATGGAACCTTCCCGCAGTATTTGCAAAGCATGGTTGCGATGATCCCCGCACTGGTATTTGGTGTAACCGCATACTTGGTGTTTGTGCGCACGCAGATCCCCCAGATCTTCTATGTGTATGGTTCTCTTGCTGCAGCTTTTATTGCCGCCGCAACAACGTTTGAGCTTGCGGACAATCTGACCGCGCTGATCATTGCGTACACCATCGAGATTGCACTGATGTCATTTACGGTATTCTCAATCGGACGCAACTTGCGATCAGCATATGCGATCCTGTATCTCATGGCAGTGCCGCTTACGATGGCATTGGGGGCTGGAAGCTTTGAGCTCCGACGATGGAACGATTCGCTCTTCGACAAAGATGCGATCACCGTACTCCTGTTCTTGGCGGTTTTTGCAATGCTCGCCTCAGTTTACGGCAGAGTGACCACTCATCTGGATGGAGAATCCCGCAATCAGTCAAAAGGTGTCGGTTTTCTCCGGATCATTACAGGAATTCTTGCGGCCACGTATCTTTGGAACACCATGCACGTTTTAGTGGAAAACGAAGACATGGCGACCATGCTTGCGCTCTTGGTGTATGCGGTCACGGGCATCGCTCTGTACTTTCAAGGAATTGCGGATGATTCACCAGTGCTTCGTCGTACAGGAGGGATCATTCTGGGGCTCGTCACACTCTACCTTCTTTTGGTTTCTGCAGCTGAGATGGATATGGTCGGGCGGATCATAACGTTCTTTGTGATCGGCATCGCACTATTCTCAACCGCATTTATTGGACGCTCGATGCGCGGACCACAACGTGGCGCATGATGATGAATATTCCCATGAACATGTTAAAACGATCAGTAGGTATTAGTTTGGCGATCTTTGTCCTTGCAGGGATCACCGTTGAAGCGGTGTCAGGAAACGTGGAGCAGACACTCACTGCATTTAGGAACGTACAGGATCTCACTGTGCCTGCAGTACGTGTCCCCACGGTTGTTGAGGTTTCAGTTGATGAGGCATCAACCATGAATTCGTCTGTTGGTGTTCTGGATACAGAGACCAGTGAACTGCTCCCGTATTTCTATAAGAGCGTGCGCAGCGAAGTAAACGTGCCGTTCTCGATCGAGACAGCGCCATCGGTAGGAGTGGGGAGCAGTATGACTGATGGCAACTATGAGTCGTATGCACAGTATGATGTCCCAGAGACTGGTGCAGGGGAGGCAAGGATCACGATCGTTTCGCCACAACCGATCACGCTTTCGAAGATTGGGTTTGCGCTCGACTATCACGTGGCAGCTCCAACTGGCGTTGAGGTGCGTTCGGTAGCAGGGAACGGCAAAGAAACGATCCTGTATTCTATGGCGCGCATGCAGGGGACTTCGGTGTTTTTCCCAAAAACGACCGCAGAACGATTCACGGTAACGCTTCGCTATGCCCAGCCACTACGCATCACAGAGCTCCTCCTCCGAGACGAGGACAGCAAGGTTCTTTCGGGGGCATATGTACGTTTTCTGGCGCAGCCTGGGCACGAGTATCGTCTTTACTCAAATCCTGACCGTGCCGTTTCGTATTCCACACGCGAGGGCGGTGATCTGGGGAGCGCACAATCGGTAGTGCGTATTACCGGCGGACCGGTACTGAGCAACCAGGGATATGTTCCTGCTGATACAGACGGCGATGCGATTCCCGATGCAGTAGACAATTGCATTGGCGTAGCAAATCAAAACCAAGAAGATGTTGATGGCAACGGACGAGGTGATGCGTGCGATGACTTCGACCGTGATGGCGTTTTAAATAGCGCGGACAATTGTCGCGATCATCCTAATCGCTCACAGCGCGATACTGATGCAGACGGAATGGGAGACGAGTGCGATGCGGAGGAAAGCCGTCTTACTGAGCGCCTTGTATGGTTGCCATGGCTTGGTCTCGGACTGACCGCAGGAGTGCTCCTGGTGTTGTTTGTACTCACGATGAGGAAGCAGACACCTAAAGATGAATCAACCCCACCACCCACGTTGCCTGAATAAAGAACTTACTGCTTGATTGCGAGTGTGGTCGCTTGCCCTATGTCGTTAATAAGAAACAGGCAGCCACACGCTGGTATTTTAGGGCAGAATATGCTATAATATAGTGATTAGTTGAGCACATTTGTAGATGAGAAAATTCGCCTTTGGGCGCATTTTCTTTTTAAAAAGCATCAATGGAAGGAATCCACATCGCGCTTGCCGCGGAAGAAGTATTTCATATCGGAAGCATTCCCATCACCAACACGCTCATCATGAGTTGGGTGGTGGTGCTTTTGCTTGTGGTGGCTGGTTCACTGATCGGCCGTCGTGCCGCACTTATGCCTGGGAAAGCACAAGTGTTGGTCGAGACGGTGTTTGTTGGCGCGATGGAGTACATTGAAGACGTGCTTGAAGATAAAAAGCTTGCGCGGAAGTTCTTCCCGCTGTTGATGACCCTCTTCCTGTTCATTTTCACCGCAAACGCTATTGAGTTTTTCCCGGGGATTGGCAGTCTTGGATTTTTCCATGGAGGAGATGAGTTCACCCCACTGTTGCGTTCGATGAATACGGACTTCAACGTTACGCTTGCACTTGCGCTCATCTCATTTCTGGTGATTGAGATCACGGGCGTGGCAATCTTGGGTTTCTTGAAGTACGGGAAGAAGTTTGTTAATGTGAGCTCACCGCTCGCTTTTGTGGTAGGGCTCACCGAGCTCCTCTCGGAAGTAGCGCGACTCATCTCGTTCTCGTTCCGACTCTTCGGCAACATCTTTGCCGGGGAAGTGCTCATTGTGGTGACCATGGCGTTCTTGCCGGGGATCCTCCCGGTACCGCTCATGGTCTTTGAGTTGTTCGTAGGGTTCATTCAGGCGGTGGTGTTTGCGCTCCTGACCTTGTTCTTTATTAAGGTCGCGATCGCGGAACCGCATTAAAGAGGTTTTAATACAGGAGCAGGTTATTAGATAAGAAATAAAAATATGGACATAGAATCAGCAAAGATCATTGGTATGGCACTCGCAGTGGGGTTTGGTGTTATTGGTCCTGGTATTGGTATTGGTATGATCGTGGGCAAGGCACTTGAGGCAATCGGCCGCAATCCGGAAGCAGCAGGGAAGATTCAGCCGCTCATGTTCTTGGGTGTCGCATTCGCTGAGGCGCTTGCGATCTTCGCAATCGTTATCGCCTTTATCGTTAAGTACGCGTAAGACGTGTTCGTTCGGTAGGTTCACACAATGGAAGAGATCATCAACACATTCGGCATTAAGTGGGAGCTCATGCTCTTTCAGGCGCTCAACTTTGGCGTGCTGTTGTTTCTCCTGCATCGTTACTTGTATCGCCCGATCTTGAAGGTGGTCGCCGAGCGAGAGTCGCATATCAAAAAAGGCATGAAAGATGCCGAGCGCGCATCAAGAGAATTAAAAAGCGCCGAGGAAGAGCGCCGGCATATTTTGACGCAAGCATCGCGCGATGCAGAAACGCTTGCCGATGCATCGCGGCGTGCGCTTGAGGCATCGCGCGCAGATGCGGTCGAGAGTCTTGCGCGTGAAAGCGCTGCAATCTTGGCAAGTGCGCAAGCACGCGCTGAAGAAGAAAAACGCCGTGCTATCGCGGAGAGCAAGGAGGAGATCGCACGCATGGCAGTGCTCGCCGCTGAGCGCATTGTGCGTAAACGTAACGCCTAATCGGTATGGCATCACTTGCTCTTGATTACGCACGCGCACTTGCCTCTGCTTTGGATCAAAAGGATTCGGCGCGAGCAGGGGAGATGATTGCACGTTTCGTGGCGCTTGTGCGCCGGCGTGGGCACGCGAGACTCTTGCCCAAGATCGTCACTGCGTTTGAGCGAGATGCGCACGTGCGGGCACGCGCCAATCAAGCACACGTAACCGTTGCCGACGAGGCAGTCATCAAGGATCAAGCGCGGTCAATCGCCGAGCATGCACAAACGATCGGGGTCTCATCCAAGGATATCGCGTTTACCATTGACGATACGTTGATCACTGGGTACCGCATTCGCACACGCGACAAGATCGTAGACGTAAGCGGCAAGCGCGCATTACTCGAGATCTATCGCCGCATGGTCACCACATAAACATTCCATCACTAACAGCATTACATCGCTATGAACACCACCATCATCGAAAAGCTCCGCAAGGAAATAGAAGGATTTGAACCGACCGCCTCGGAAGAGCGCGTGGGTACGGTTGTGTCCACCGGAGACGGTATTGTCGAGATCGAGGGGCTCACCTCGGCGATGATGTCAGAACTGATCATGTTTGATGATGCTGATGGAAAGTCGCTTGCCGAGACCCTTAAAAGCAAGACCGCGGTTCCGGGACTCATTCTCAATCTCGAAGAAGATTCGATCAAAGCGGTGGTATTAGGTGATGGTGCGCGTATCAAAGAAGGCATGATCGCACGCGGCACCGGTAAAATTCTCTCGATCCCGGTCTCAAACAGCATGATCGGTCGCGTGGTAAATGCTCTCGGTGAGGCTATCGATGGGAAGGGTGAACTCCCCAAGGAGAAGTTTCATCCCATTGAGCGTGTGGCATACGGCGTGATCGACCGCTCACCGGTGAATGTACCGCTCCACACAGGTATCAAGGCAATTGATGGCATGGTGCCGATCGGCCGCGGTCAGCGCGAGCTCATTATTGGCGACCGCTATACCGGCAAGACCACGATCGCGGTAGATACTATTTTAAATCAAGCAAGCGAGCCCGAAGACGAGCGCCCGATCTGTATCTATGTGGCAATCGGTCAGAAGGAGTCAAAGGTTGCACACCTTGTGCACGAGCTCGAGGCGCGAGGCGCTATGAAGTGGAGTATTGTCGTGGTTGCGGGCGCATCCGATCCAGCAGCGTTTCAGTTCCTTGCCCCGTATGCAGGTGCTGCGATCGGCGAGTTTTTCATGGAGCAAGGTAAAGATGCACTTGTGGTGTACGATGATCTTTCCAAGCACGCAGTTGCATATCGTCAGCTCTCACTTCTCCTTCGTCGCCCTCCGGGACGCGAGGCATATCCGGGAGATATTTTTTATCTTCACTCACGCCTTCTTGAGCGCGCCGCAAAACTTTCAAAGGAGCGGGGTGGTGGGTCGGTGACGGCACTTCCGATCATTGAGACTCAGCAAGGCGACGTGTCGGCGTACATTCCGACCAACGTGATTTCTATCACAGACGGACAAATTTTCCTCGACACCGATTCGTTTAACAAAGGTACGCGCCCGGCGATCAACGTCGGCCTCTCAGTCTCGCGCGTGGGTTCAAGCGCACAGACCAAAGCGATGAAAAAAGTTGCGGGAAAGATCCGTCTCGAGCTCGCACAGTTTCGTGAGCTCGAAGCATTTATGCAGTTCTCGCAAGATCTCGATCCGGAAACCAAAGCGCGTATCGAAAAAGGACGCCGTCTTTCAGAGGTGTTGAAGCAGGGTAAGCACGCACCGATGGCATTTGAACGCCAGACAGTCTCCATCTATGCTGCCATTTCAGGATTGCTCGACACCGTGCCCGTTGAAAGCGTTGGTGCATGCGAAGCTTCGCTCTTGAAGTTTCTTGATACCGAGTACGCCCCCGTACTTGCAGCGATTCGTGACGGCCGTGAGGTGACCAAAGAAACTGAAGAAGCGCTCGTGGCCGCGCTTGCGCGATTCAAAGACACCCATCCGACGTTCTTCGCATAATAGGTTCTAGCGCCCAGAGTCTGCTATCGAGGAGCTAAACATCATGTCGCTTAAATCAATCAAAACTAAGATCATATCGGTACAGAAAACACACCAGGTCACCCGGGCCATGGAGGCGGTGTCTGCGGTGAAGATGCGCAAGGCGCAGGTAGCGGCACTTGCTGGACGGCCGTATGCACTTCATGCGCTTTCGATCCTCCGCCGTGTGATGGAGAGTAAGGTTCCTCTTGCGCATCCGTTTATGCGCAAGAGCGATGTTCGCGGTGTGGTGATGATCGTGATCACGAGCGACAAAGGGCTCGCAGGGGCACTCAATAGTGCGGTGATCAAGGCCGCAGTGCGTGAAATGTCTGCACGAGGTCTTACACGGGAAGATGTGCGGTTCATTACAATCGGTAAAAAAGGGTACGAGTATTTCTCGAAGCGCGGTTTTACCGTTGAACATGCACTAACGCTCCGTGAAGACAGAATCTCACACGAAACACTTCGTGAGACCACCAATGAGATCATGCGACTTGCGCATGATGAGACCATGGGTGCGGTGCTCGCCGTGTACACACATTTTAGGTCAACAATGATCCAGGAGGCGGTGGTGCGCAAAATCGTGCCGCTTGATCCTCTGGCACTTGCCGAGACGGTACGGGGGATCCTTCCCGAGCAGGGTAAGTATGCCGAGCTTGCGGGGATGAGCGAAGCAGAAGAGACGCGCGCGGTTGAGTACACATTTGAGCCCTCAGCACAGAGTGTGCTCGATGAACTCGTGCCGTTCTTGCTCTCCGTGGAGCTTCTCCATGCCGTGCTTGAATCGCAGGCATCGGAGCATTCTGCACGTATGGTCGCCATGAAGAATGCGTCGAGCAAGGCAGACGAGGTAGCAGAAGACCTTACGCGCGCATTCAACAAGGCGCGACAAGGAGCGATCACGAGCGAAGTGTCAGAGATCGTCGGTGGCGTCGAAGCAATGAAATAATTTTAGTCATAAATCTATTACCAACGTATGAACAAAGGAACTATCACGCAGATCGTCGGGCCAATCGTAGACGTCCACTTTGAAGGAGATCTCCCGGGGATCCGCAATGCGCTCACCGTAGAGCATGGGGAGAAAACTCTCGTGCTTGAGGTGGCACAGCACCTGGGGCTCGGCCGCGTGCGCGCGATTGCGATGGATGCGACCGATGGACTCACGCGCGGTGTTTCGGCAGTAGACACCGGCGCACCGATCTCTGTCCCGGTGGGCGAGGCGTCCCTCGGCCGTTTGTTCAACGTATTGGGCGAGACAATCGATGGGGGTGCTCCTGTTGCTGCTTCTGCACCGCGCCTTCCGATCCACCGCGACGCACCGACGTTTAGTGAACAAAAAACAAGCGCTGAAGTTTTTGAGACTGGTATCAAGGCGATCGACCTCATGACGCCGTTCATCAAAGGAGGCAAGGTGGGACTCTTTGGGGGTGCAGGCGTGGGGAAGACCGTGCTTATTCAGGAGCTCATTCGCAACGTTGCAACGGAGCACGGCGGATACTCGGTATTCACCGGCGTGGGCGAGCGCGTGCGCGAAGGGAACGAGCTCTATCACGAGATGAAAGACTCAGGCGTGCTCGCCAAGACCGCACTCGTATTTGGTCAGATGAACGAAGTGCCCGGTGCACGCGCACGCGTGGGGCTCACGGGTCTTACGATGGCCGAGTACTTCCGCGACGAGGGAGGCAAAGACGTACTTCTTTTCATGGACAACATTTTCCGCTTCATTCAGGCAGGGTCCGAAGTGTCTGCACTTTTGGGGCGCGTGCCGTCCGCAGTGGGCTACCAGCCAACGCTTGCCGAAGAAATGGGCCAGCTTCAGGAACGCATCACCTCGACCAATAAGGGATCAATCACGTCTGTGCAGGCAGTGTACGTTCCTGCTGATGACCTTACCGACCCGGCACCGGCAAACACATTCGCACACCTCGACTCAACAGTGGTGCTCTCGCGTCAACTCGCATCACTCGGTATTTACCCGGCTATTGACCCACTTGAATCAAACTCAACCGCACTTGATCCGGATGTGGTAGGCGAGGAGCATTACCACGTTGCAATGGAGACCAAGAAGGTGCTCCAGCGCTACAAGGACCTCCAGGACATCATCGCCATCTTGGGAGTGGAAGAACTTTCTGATGAGGACAAGCTTGTGGTAAATCGCGCACGCAAAGTTCAGCGTTTCTTATCACAGCCGTTCTTCGTGGGTGAGCCGTTCACGGGCGTGCCCGGTACATATGTGAAGCTTGAGGATACGGTACGCGGGTTCAAGGAGATTCTCGAAGGTAAGCATGATGATCGTGGCGAACAGGACTTCTATATGAAAGGAGGTATTGAAGATCTAAAGTCCAAAACCTAAAACCTGCAAGCTTCCTGTATGTCCACATTTCCTCTAACCATTGCAACCGTCGACAAAACGCTCTTTCATGGAGCGGCGGTTTCGGTGAACGTTCCGGGGAGTGATGGTGAGCTCACCGTGCTCGCGCACCACACACCGCTTGTGACTACGCTTATTGCAGGTGAGATTCGCGTAAAGACCGAACATGATACGCTTACGTTTCCTATCGAGCGCGGATTGCTTGAGGTGTCACGCAACGAGGCGGTGGTGTTGCTGTAGTGATTGTTCAAAAATTTTAAAAAGGAAAAACCCGGCCACAGGATGTGGCCGAGTTTTGGTTTGCTAGACAGATTTTGCCTTTTTGAAGGTAACAACGTGATCGTTCTGGCGCTTCCGTCGCCGTTCGGGATTCACGCAGAGAGTAAGTTTTCCGTCGCATTCTTCGAGATGCCACCAGTGGTCCGTCGGTAATTTGCTGATCCGCACAAACTCTTCGTAGAGATGGTCAAAGAAATGCGGGATCTCGTTTGCGAAGGGGAACACCTCCGCAATGAATGCCCTGAATGTATCGTCGAATGCACCAGCACCGAGGCAGAATTGATTATCGGTCACTTTGGAAAGAAAGGTCTCCGTGAAGACAACATTCGGGCTGCCAATCTTTTGGGTGAGTCTCGCCAGGGTGGCAATTCGTGCAAGGATATGATGCTCGAGCTCTTTGTCGAGAGTATCAAGGTAATTCTTCGGGAACCACCCTTTTTTGGGCCACGGATATCCGATAGCTCGTTGCCACAAGAAGGCCACATTGTAGAGAAGAACGAGATGGGGGCGTTTGAGCAGGAAGTACAGGATCTCTTTCTTGACCCACTGTACGAACTCATTCGAAAGTTCTGGTTTCAGGGTAGCGCGGTCGCCCATGGCGATTCTCCTTATGTTCAGGTGTCTGGCAGAACCTTAGCATAAACGATAAGCACGCTCAAGCATTTTGCGTTTGAACGCTTGGCGCGGTATGATTTTCGGGTGAGGAATATTAAACCTCTCGTTTGGGCCTATATTACTATATAGGCCCGTCAGTCGGGAGAAAAATATATTGCTATATCTTTTTCATCCCTCCTTAGGGCCTATAGTAAAGTGGTATTACGCGGCATTCGCATTGCCGAATCCGGGGTTCGACTCCCCGTAGGTCCACACATTTATGATCATAAAAAATACAAAGAGATTCGCGGTGTGGGGGATCGTCGCACTGTTGATAGTAGCGATACCTCTAGCGATGCAGTTCACCAATGAAATCCAGTGGAATGAGGCCGCTGCGTATGGCGTCATGTTGTTGGTTGCTGGTGGTGCCTATGAACCGTGGCGGTGGTTAAAGGCGCGCAGTGGCGCATATCGCCGCGCTTTTGGCGTTGGACTTGCGGGAATGCTCCTCCTTGGCTGGGTCAGTGGGGCCGTCGGCATTATTGGAAGCGAGAACAACCCCGTAAACTTGATGTA
>MHUZ01000018.1 GCA_001823605.1 Candidatus Yonathbacteria bacterium RIFOXYD1_FULL_52_36 | reverse complement strand
AGATCTCTCGGAAGACAGTGCACTGCAAATGATCATGGCGGCGCTCCCTCCGCAGACGAAACTCTTTTCGGAATTTAACGAGGGTCTGATCCTCAAACTCTTGCCGGTCATTCTTGAGCGTGCCGACAACATCCGCGGCATCACGGATGCCTTTGCGTCGCATGAGTATGATTACTTCTTTACTGCACCGGAGTATCAGTCAGAACAGCTTCTCTGGAAGGGTGAGACTGATCATGTGCGCACCGCAAAGCGTCTTGAGACGGTTATCGATATGATCCAGACGGTTCCTGACACGCAATTTTCTGCAGAGACGATCAAGCAGGCAGTCTGGGATTTTGCTGAACAAGAGGGGAGAGGGAGCGTGCTCTGGCCGACCCGATTTGCGCTTTCCGGCAGGGAACGCTCACCCGATCCGCTTCTCATCGCTTCCATCATTGGCAAGGATGAAACGGTCAAGCGATTGCTTCATGCAGTACGGGCGTTGACCGCATAGTACGAACCATGGTTTCAAAACAATACAAAAAACTAGGAATTGGATTTCTCGGAGCGGCAGGATTTCTGATCGCATTCCCTGCGTACGGCGGGATCATTGATGATCTGCGTTCAAAGATCACCGGGAAGTCGACCGAGATCGAACGCCTCGAGCAGGAGATCAATGAGTACCAGAAGCAAGTGTCCGAGACTTCCAAGCAAGCAAAGACGCTTCAGACGAGCGTAAAAACGCTGGAGACCACGCAGAAGAAACTCGAGAAAGATATCACCCTCACCGAGACAAAGCTCGAGACGACCACGTACAAGATTGAAAAAATAACCGTAGAGCTAGGGGATACGGCATCGCGTATCGAGCAAGGCAATAAGTCTATTATTGAGATGCTACGTACGATCGATGAGATCGATCAGGCAAGTTTGGTTGAGGTCATGTTCTCGAATGAGTCACTCGCTGACTTCTGGGATCGCGCCGAAGGGGTTGCGCGCGTACAGGAGATCATGTCAGATCGTGTCTCGTCGCTTAAGCTTGCCAAGGATGAACTCGAGACGAAGAAATTCGAAAGCGAGGCAGAGAAGCGCGCGCTGGCGCGCTTTCAGGACGAACTTGGCGACCGCAAGGTGCTCGTAGATCAAAACAAGAAGACCAAGGCTCAGCTCTTGGCAGAGACGAAAAGCAAGGAATCAAACTACCGTAAGATCCTTGCCGAGAAGCAGGCACTTATGGAGGCATTTGAGAAAGAGCTCCGGAGCTACGAGTCACAGCTCAAGATGGTGATCGACCAAGATGCGCTTCCGACACGCGGGTCAGAATCTTTGTCGTGGCCACTTGCGCGCGTTATCTTGACGCAGTACTTCGGCAACACAGAATTCGCCAAGAGCGGCGCATACAACGGGAGCGGACACAATGGTATCGACTTGGGGGTTGCCGTGGGCACCAAGGTCATGGCCTCTGCCGCAGGCGTGGTCACGGGGGCCGGTGATACGGATAAAGTCTGCCCGGGTGCCTCATACGGCAAGTGGGTCCTCGTAAAGCATGAGAACGGCCTCTCAACCCTCTATGCGCACCTTTCCCTCATCAAGGTATCAGAAGGCGAGTCTGTGCCCGCAGGAGGCCTCGTGGGCTACAGCGGCAATACAGGATACTCAACAGGACCGCACCTGCACTTTACGGTGTACGCAACGGAAGGCGTTCAGGTTCAGTCGCGCAAGAGTAAAGTTTGCGGCGGTACCTATACAATGCCGATCGCACCACTCAATGCATATTTGAACCCGTTGGATTACTTGCCACCGTTGCCGTAGAGAGTTCATTCCGAGAGAGCATGGCGAGGATACGCGCGGGATCCCAGGTCCGCCTTATTCTTTGTATATAATGTTCGCAAAAGATATATTGTGCGAACATTATGGATAACTATACCCCATACGAACAAAGGGCTCGGCACTGTGACCCGGGCACTTCTCCCCCTCGCTTGACCCATGGTGTCGGGCGGACTATAGTGACGGAAGTTTTGATCTGGAGAAAACTGTATGGCAGAGATCTTGAATGAGATAAACAGGAAAGTACGAATCTTACTGATTGAAGACAGCGAGAGTGTTCAGGTCGGGTACCGGCGAGCACTCGAGGACATCGCTTCCCTATTCCCTGCCACTAATCTTATAGATGCCCGCAGGGAGCTTGAAGGTGCAGTAGCTGCAAAGAAACGGGGGCTTCCCGGTTTTGATTTTGTGGTTGTTGATGCGTGTATTCCGGTTACGTCGGGCGAGGAAGTGATCGATACCCCGAACACAACGTCCTTAGTAACTGAGTTTCGGAGTAAACTTGGAACTGTTCCATTTATTGCAGCGTCAAGTGAACCAACCTTTAACGATCAGTTGGTTGCCGCGGGATGCGGGTATATCTCAAATAAAAATGATCTTCGTGCGGTCATCGTGCGACTAGTCGCATAGCACCGATACCTAGGTATCGTCTGTAAGCGTCGGATTTATTTCCGGCGCTCTTCTTTTGAGAGATCGGTTGCGATAAACTCCCCGAGCGGATGCTTTCGGTGACCATGTGGGCGCGCCGGACAGTACGCACGACCATAGTCGATGAGTAAGTATGTAAAGCGGAACCATTCTTTTTGTGGGATGATCGCCATGAGGTCGCACTCGATTTTTTCCGGGGTGGTTTCAGTAGTGAGGCCAAAGAGTCGAGCAAGGCGTTTGACGTGCGTATCGACGGCGATCCCCTCATAGATATCGTATGCATTCCCGAGCACCACGTTTGCCGTCTTACGCGCCACGCCGGGGATCATAAGCATTTCATCCATCGTACGCGGTGCCCCACCATCGTGGTGTGTGAGAAGATAGTTTGCCGCGGCAATGATGTTCTTTGCTTTGTTGCGGTAGAAACCGGTTGAGTAGACGTCGCGCTCGAATACGCTTTGCTTGGCGTGCGCGTAGTCTTCGATCGTGCGGTATTTTTTGAAAAGCGTTGCGGTCACCTTGTTCACCTGCTTGTCGGTACATTGTGCAGAAAGCATCACGGCAACCAAAAGTTCCCAGTGGTTCGAATAGTTGAGGATCATCCCCGCCTCTGGGAAAAGTTTTTTGAGCTTGCGGATAAGCAAGCGTGCCTTTACTTTGCGCGCCGCCAGGTCGCGGGGTGAGATTTTGTTGCGCGTGGTCATACGAGGGAGAATGTTCGGCCTTCTTTACGGATGAACCCCTCTTTGGCAAGTGCGGCAAGATTATCCGCAAGAGATGGATACTGGATATGCTTGGTAAGCGCTGGGAGGGTCTTGCCGCCCTCCGCGGTGAGGAGTTTCAAGATCTTGCCTCGCACTTCTCGATTCGATCCCTTGAATGGTTTTTGTTTGACGTAGTGCTTACTCTGACGATTTGGATTCAGGGTAGTCTTGGGAAGTGTGGAGCCGTAGTCCATGAGCGCGGCGTACCACTCGCGCGGATTCTTCCGATCAAGTGTTGCTTCGATAAGCGGCAAAAGTTTCTTGTCGGGCACGCTCTTTGCACGCGGAAAGAAGTGGTGGATGTACACGCGACGAATGTTCGTCTCGATGAATACATGCGGTGTGTTGAATGCAAATGCGACGATGGCGCGTGCGGTGTAGTGGCCGATCCCAGGCAGCATCTCAAGGAGCTCCGGATTGTTCGGGACCTTCCCTTTGTGCTCGACAACGATACCTTCAGCAGCACGTTTGAGTGCAAGCGCACGGCGATTGTAGCCCATCCCCTGCCATACTTTGAGAACTTCGCTTGTCGGGGCACTGGCAAGTTTTTTGACCGTTGGGAATACGCGCAGAAATTCCGGATACTTTTTCCCCACCCGTGACACCTGCGTCTGCTGGAGCATCACTTCAGACACAAGGATCTTGTATGGGTCGCTCGTTTCGCGCCACGGCAAATCACGGCGATTCTTACGATAAAATTGCCGGACCGTCCTTACGAATTCTTTTTCTTGGTCGTTCACACCGCCATAATAACAGGCGGATGTTCATTTGCGCCACCGTTGCAAAGTTATCCCGCTCATGCTCTAATGCGGTCAGAAAAAACCGAAGTTCCCGCTCCTCGGGGTTTCTCTGGGGTTTGAGAGGTATCTATGTGCGAATTAGTTTGGTTGGGGGGTGGCTTACCGCTGTATCTTTATGGAGCCATGTTGTTCTATTTCATGATCGGCGGCGGCATCGCTTTCCTTTATGGAGGAAAAGTAATGGACACCCAAATACCGCTTAGCGAGCGTGCTCTTGTCCAGTTGCGGCTAATCGCGGAGTGGCCATGGAAAACAAAGAAGGAATTTTCAAGGATCACGAAGGTCTGAGAGTTCTCAAAATCTCGGGGATCTTCTGGGGAGGATACTGACATGAAAATGGTTTTTGACTTGCTCATGTTCTGCGCTGCAGGATATGTAATAGTCGGGGTCCTCTTTGCGATCCCGTACACGATCCGACTCATACAATACTACCCTCATGATTTTGGCTATGGAGTCGGACGCTGGTATGCTTTTGCGTCAGGCGCAACAATGGTGGTCGCATGGGGGAACATTCTCTATCATGCAATACCCTCTGCGGCTAAAATGACCGTACGAAATCTTCGAGAGTTTCGACGCACCAGCGTGGACCAGTAAAGGTCTCTGCCTCACTCAACCCCGTCTTCGGACGGGGTTTTTGTTTTGGTTCTCTCATTTGGCGGACGGGAAATTCTCTACACCTGCAATAAAAAAGACCCGGAACCATATGGAATGATTGGGGGTCTTTGTTGGTGCGTCGCACCATGCAGACTACTTCGCTTTTCTAGAAACGGTGATGCTTGCCGATAGGTCATTTGGCAGAACGAGGTTTGAGTCCACATAGAACTCCCCGACGACCACGGCTTCCAGTTGGACACTCACAGCCCCTTTTCTTCCGTTCGGCATGGTGAGCGCTCCCACAGGAACGAGCTTGCCAATAAATGCCAGCGTGCTCCCTCCGGGAATCGATACCGCGATACCGTTGACGGTTATGCGGCCGGCGTTGAAGGTGACGGTCTGTGGGCCCAGTGCAGTATTACCCACGAGCTCGCTCGTTAGGTTTGAGCACCAGTCTGTGTAGTATTGGGAGGCGGTCGCTTGCCACTGCAAACGGGACGGCGTTGCACCAGTCCCGGCCACCGTCAGGATATTGTAGGAAACGTGGCAGTCGCTACTGCTCGTCAACTGCCAGATGGTGCCGGAAACCGTGACGGTACCGGCGGCGGATGCCATTGTCGATCCAAAGATCGACAATAGTGCAAACAGCGCGCCGACGAAACCCTTCAGTAATGCGTTCATGCGCCATACTCCTCTGTGATGGTGAAGTACAAAATTTCAAATATAGTATACATCAATTTTCCAAAAAAGTCAAATCGTGTTAAATTAACTGCATGAAGACCTCGTATTCTGCCCTTGAGACCTACCGGACGTGCCCGCAGAAGTACAAATTTCAAGAGATCGACAAGATCCGCGTCCCCAAGCGCATTGAGGCGGTGTTCGGCACCCTGGTGCACTCGGCGCTCAAATTCATGTTCGAGCGGAACCCGCTCTACCCTACCCTCGACGAAGTCGTCGGTTTCTACGCAGATCGATTCAAAGAAGCGTCGGACAAAATCGTTTGGAGTGATCCCGAGCGCCGCGAGGCGGAAGAAAAACTCTATTTCGAAGAAGGGGTCAAGATCATCAAAAACTTTTTCAAAAAAAATCAGCCGTGGACCTTTAACGTACTTGAGCTCGAAGGGCGCTTTTCGCTCGAACTACTCGATGAGCTTTCCGGTACGGTGCACACACTCTCGGGCATCATTGACCGTATCGACAAAGACATCGAATCGGAAGTGTATGAGATTATCGACTACAAGACCGGCAAAAAGATGCCGGCGCAGAAAGACCTTGAGACCAATCTCCAGCTCGGGCTCTACCACTTGGCGCTCATTACACGCTGGCCGCATTTGAAGCCCGATCAGATCAAGGTGAGCCTCTATTTTTTGAAGCACAATGACAAGGTGTCCGCGGTTCCGAGCGAGAAGACCGCCAAAGCGCTCAAAGATCGTGTACTCCAGACCGTGCGCGAGATCGAGAAAGCAAAAGAAACAGGAATCTTCCCTCCCCTGCCCGGACCGCTCTGCAACTATTGCGGATATCGCGCCATGTGTCCTATGTGGTCGCACGAGTACAAGCGCGTCGAAACACCGGCACCCAACGAATCAGAAGTGGCGGCGGCGATCCAAGAATTCTTTGAACTCAAACTCGATGGCGATGTGCAGAAAAAGCGCACTGCCGAATTGCGAAACATCATCCTCAAGTACATGGAGTCCGAACAAGTTGAGCGCGTGTTTGGAGGCCCTGGCTACATTACCAAAAGCATTGTTGAACGTACCTCGTTTGATATGGAAAAGATGGAACCCGTACTCAAAGAGCGCGGATTCTGGGAGAAGATCCTGGCGCCTGACACGAAGCGCTTAGAGAAACTTATGGGGATGCTCCCCGACGATGTTCGCGAAGCCCTCGCCGAATTCCGCTCCACCAAGAAAACCATAATGCTCAAACCGACGAAGAAGAAATAGAAAGACCCTGTTGCCGTGAAGCAACAGGGTCTGGTTGTGTGCGTCCCCTCAGAATGGGTAACGCGGGCCGTTCGGCGGATTAACGGGGCCGGTACCTGGAGCGTAAACCTCTGCGACCGCTTCTTGTTCTTTCGCAGAGTCGTGCGCGACTTGCACATCGGTCACATATCCCATGCTCCATGACATAGTGACCAATATCGCCATCAAACCTACGAAATAGGCAAACGTGCCTTTCGCCACGAACGTCGTGTAGGTGACCAGAGCGATGCTAATGACGACAATCAAAGCGATATTTGCAATATAGAAACCGTGCATGACGCACCTCCGCAGTTGTTTTAGGAACCGAAATTACCCTAGCACTATTATAGCACCTTTAGTACAAAAAGTCAAGTGTTGGCGCTGAGTCCTGGCAGGAGCGTTTTAAAGGATCGGATACTGTGCGAATTCGGGCAGGAGGTTTTTCTCGAACATGAGCCGCGAGAATGCTTCGGCTTCGAGCTTGGCGCCGTTCAATGCAATGTGTGGTTTTGGCTCCGGCGGCAGACCGAGCGTCGTCAAGATCTTGTCGAGTGAGAGCGCGGATTGATAATCACTTTTTTTTGGAAGCGGCATCCCCTTCTTGGCGAAATATGCGAAGGCGACCGAGTGCGAGTCCACATTGCGGTGTGCAAAACGGAATTCAAGGCCTGCGCGGCGGAATGATTCATTCAAAAAATCACGATCGAGCGCGACGTTTTGTCCTGCAAGGGTGCGGTCATCTGACTGTTCGACCCATCGATGAAATGATTGGGCGAGTTCCTCAAGCGATTGCTTCTTGGGATCGCGAACCTGTTCCTCACTGAAACCACAAACGGCAAGTGCTTCTGGCATGATGTGTGCCCCGTCCCAGATGCGACATTCACCGTAAAACTGGCGTTCAGGGTCCGCAAAATCAACCGCACCGATACTGACGATCGAGTGCGCACGCGGATCAAGCCCAGAAAATTCTGCGTCGATGACAAGCATAGGATTTTGCTACACCATCTCTTCCGGCGGCTTAATGAGATTTTGTGAGTGCAAATACTTCTGCACACTCTCAATGATGCGTTTGTCGCTTTCGTATGATGCGGTTTTTTGTGCTGATTCTGCATCAAGCCACTCAGCTTTTTCAGTACTCGGATCATCGACCTCTACGCGCGGATCGTGTACCGCGCCAAGGTAATACGTAACGGTTTTGTTGATCACGTCACCTCCTTCGTCGGTAAATGTGTACGTATCAGAAAACGAAACCCCCGGCAATATCGTGCAAGCATTGATTCCCGTTTCCTCGTGAAGTTCACGGAGGGCAGTATCAAAACTCGATTCGCCTTCTTTCGGATGCCCCTTGGGGAAACTCCAGTGGCCTTTTTTGTGTTGAATAAGCAAGTGCATGCACTGACCGCCACTGCGGAAGAGCGGGATGATGCCGTAGGATTGTTCGTCGCGTGTCATAAGTGAATACAGTATACCGCGAGGACGCAGTGCATCAAAGTCCTTTGCAATTAGACGCCGGCTGGTAGCCCGCGCGCTCGGCGTCTTCTTTGGTGGTAAACCAGACTTTGTTCTCCTCGCGCATACTCTGTGCACCGGGACACCAAGGCAAATGATATTTCGAGCCGGTTCTTGAGGCAACGTAGCCGCCCTCTTTTGAGGTGCCGGCGACCATGGTCGTCTCTTTGACTGCCCGGGTTGTATTTGCTCCATCTTGGGCTGTTTTGGAGCCAGGAGAGGCATTCTGGGCCGGATATGCCCCATATATGGTAACGGCCGCTTCCGTTCCTGTCGAAAGCCGTCCGAGGGCAAAACCTCCAAATGCGGCTACAAATACCAGGATCGCAATGATTACCTCTGCTTTCCTAAAGGGCGTTAAGCGGGCGTGTCCCGAGAAACCCTTGATTTCTTTTGAATTATCTTTTATACTGGGGCTCATACCGTATTCACCCTAGTATACATTGGGTGCGGGACTAATAAAACATTATGGCACATAGAAAAGCAGGCGGAACAGCTTCAAACCTACGAGATTCAAACCCAAAATACTTGGGCGTGAAGCGCTATGCAGGCGAGGAGGTGAAGACCGGCAACGTTATTGTTCGCCAGCGCGGAACGAAGATCCTCGCAGGAAAGAACATCGGCGTCGGCAAAGACCACACTCTTTTTGCACTCAAAGATGGCAAAGTGGCGTTTGGCGAGAAGCGCAAGACGAATTTCAACGGCAAAACAGCCCGCCGAAGCATCGTACACATCGCGTAACAATTCTTTTGAATCTTTACCAACAAAAAACTCCGGATATTCTCCGGAGTTTTTTGTTGGGTTGATTGGGGTTCTTTGATTCTACACCGCGTTGATCGTGAGGTTTATTACTCCTTTCAGTTTTCCGATCAGGACAGGTACAGAGAACGTGCCGGTGGTTTTGATCGCATGTGGAAGATCCAGATGCTTTTCCAAAAGATCGACGCCGGCTTGCGCGCGTACCGCCTCAACAAGTTCATCTTTACCAATACTGGCGAACAAGTGCCCCTGCTCATTGGTGCGCGCCGAAAGTGTGATGGGAGTATTGCCAAGTTCAGTCAACGTCTTTTCCAAAAGCTCCACGCGCATCATTTCCATAGCGTGCGTCCGCGACTTTTCTTGGACGACGCGCTCAACCGACGCATCGGTCGCCAGTTCGGCGAGTTTCCGGGGAAGGAGAAAATTACGCGCGTACCCATCGGCAATAGTTTTTACCTCACCTTTTTTGCCGACTCGGGGAACATCACGGAGGAAAATAACTTTCATGGATTCTGTTTAATTATATTGATTTAAGAAATTCTGCGGCACGCTCAAGTTGCACATCTGGATCACCCGCTTTTGCCTCAGGGTCATTCTCTATCTTGACCGTCGGCTCAAGTCCGTTCTTGGTGAGCGAGACGCCGTTCGGCGTAAGCCACTTTGCCACCGTGATCTTGAGCGATGCGCCATTGTGGTCGAGTGGGATCAATTCCTGCACGGATCCTTTACCGAAACTTTTCTCGCCCACCAAGGTGGCAATACCGTGCTCAGCAAGGGCTCCGGCAAGAATTTCCGACGCTGAGGCGCTTCCCTCATTGATGAGGATCGCCATTTTGAGATTTTCGTTGAACACGTCATATCCTTTGCTTCGATACATACGTTCTGATTCTTTGGCGCCGAAGTCTTCACGCGCTACCACCTTCCCTGCCGGCAAAAACCAACTTGCCATATCGACAGCGGCATCAAGGTATCCTCCCGGATTATTGCGAAGGTCGAGCACGATCTTGTCGGTTCCTGAGAGTGTGAATTCACGGAGCGCGTTGCGGAACAGGTCGGGTGAGGTTGCTGAAAAACTGTAGAGCGAGACCACAAAGACGCCATCAGCGCGCAGTTCAGTATCAATGGTGGGAATATTGATCACACCGCGCACCACGGGAAGCTTCAAAGGCTGGTCAGCGTCTTTGCGGAGCACCGTGAGTGTAACCGTACTGCCGACCTCTCCACGGATCTTTTTGATCGCATCGTCGATGTCCATCTTGTAGGTCGAGACCGAGTCAATTTCAACGATCTTGTCCCCCGCGAGTAACCCCGCACGTTCTGCCGGTGTTCCTTTCAGCGGTGCGATCACGGTGAGCACATCCTCCTCAACACCGATCTCAACACCGATACCGACAAAATTGCCGCTGATCTCTTCTTCAAAACGATCACTCTCTTCTTTGGGCATGTAGACCGAATAGGGATCGCCCAATCCTTCGACGAGACCCACTGTCATACCCTCGATGCGGGCAGAAGCATCGGGGAGTGATGACGTTGCCGATGAGACGAATTTCTGGTCAATGAGGTTCCATACTTCCCACACCGGCGAAAGATCGACCTCGTTCGGAGCACTTAAGCTCACATCTACGGGAAGGGCGAGTTTTTGTACGGCTCGATCTTGACCGACCGTATATCCTGACCCAAACGAAAGACCGATCACCGTGATGGTGATCAGCGTGGAAGTGAGCCACAAGCGCTTGGGATTTTGTTGCATTACCCTACATAGTACAAAGATGTCCCCTTGTGGTCAATGAAGAGGGACGGTATACTTTTTAGAATCTATATAAAATACACCTATGATCTCACGATACACCTACAAAGATCTCGTTTGGGTTGACATGGAGTCGCCCTCCAATGAAGAAGTGCGACAGATCATGGAAGAATTTTCCCTCTCGCCGCTGATCGGCAACGAGCTCCTCACCCCGAGTGTGCGCTCCAAAGTCGATATGTATGAAGATTTTATTTACCTCATCCTTCACTTCCCCACCATCAGTCACAAGCATGGCAAACATGATGAGCAGGAGGTTGACTTTGTGATCGGCAAGAAATTCATCATCACCACGCACTATGAGGTGATCGACCCGCTCCACGAGTTTTCAAAAGTGTTCGAGGTGAACTCAATTCTCGACAAGAGCACTATGGGCCTGCATGGCGGATTCGTCTTCTTTTACATTATGCGAGAGCTCTACCAGTCTCTCACTCACGAGCTTGACCATATCGATGATCGCCTTGAGGCCGCCGAGGGTAAGATCTTCACCGGTGAAGAATCCTCGATGGTTGAAAAGCTTTCACTTATTCATCGCGATCTTTTGAACTTTAAACAGGCAGTGCGGTATCACCGTGACGTTCTCGAGTCATTTGAGCTTGCCGGTCGCCGAATGTTCGGACAAGATTTTGATTACTATATGCGCGCTATTTTGGGCGAGTACCAGAAAGTTGCGAGTATGCTCGAAAACCATCGTGAGACACTGATCGAGCTCCGTGAGACGAATTCATCGCTCCTTACCACCAAGACTAACGAGATCATTAAGGTCCTCACCATTATGGCGTTCGCCACGTTCCCTTTAACGTTAGTGGCTGCAATTTTTGGTATGAACGTGTCAACGATGCCGATCGTTGGGCAAGCGAACGATTTCTGGATCATCATCGGATTCATGGTGTTTCTTACCGTTACAATGTTCACGTACTTCAAATACAAGCGATGGTTCTAAAGCTCTACAACACCCTCACCCGTAAAAAAGAGACGTTTCGTCCTCTCGCCAAGAGGCGGGTTTCTCTGTATAGCTGTGGTCCGACGGTATATCACTATGCACATATCGGCAATTTTCGTGCGTTCGTATTCGCAGATACCCTGCGTCGTACGCTTGAGGCGTCCGGCTTCCGCACCAAGCACGTAATGAATATCACCGATGTGGGACATCTCACCGACGATGCACATGACGAAGGTGAGGATAAATTGGAACGCCAGGCAGAGCGCGAAGGAAAGACCGCGCACGCGATTGCGGAATTCTATACCCGTGCATTTTTCAAAGACCTTGAGACGATCGGTATCGCCAAAGAAAAGATCAAATTCCCGCGCGCCACAGATCACATCAAAGAACAGATCGCCTTTATTAAAAAGATCGAGGCAAAGGGCTATGCCTACCGGACCAACGATGGCATCTACTTTGACACGGCAAAGATCCGTGATTATGGCAAATTGGCACGACTTGATCGCAAGGGTTTGAAATCGGGTGCGCGGGTCGCCGTTAATCTGGAAAAACGTCACCCGAGCGATTTTGCGCTGTGGAAATTTTCCCCCGCAGGCGCGCATCGCATGCAAGAATGGGAATCACCATGGGGTGTGGGTTTCCCGGGGTGGCACATTGAATGTTCTGCTATGGGCAAGAAATTTTTGGGCGATCAATTTGATATTCACACGGGTGGAATGGATCTTGCGCCGGTGCACCACGTGAACGAGATCGCGCAGACAACCGCTCTTACCGGCAAGCCACCCGCGCGCTACTGGCTTCACAGCAACTTTGTCACCATGGGCGACGAGAAGATGTCCAAGTCGATCGGCAACATCATTACGCTTGATGGCTTGGCCGAAAGCGGTATTTCCGCACGCGCGTATCGGTACCTATTGCTCTCGACGCACTACCGCAAGCCACTCACCTTTACTCCGTCGACAGCAGAAAGCGCCCTCCACACATTGAAGCGTCTCGACGATCTTTATCTTGAGTTCCCCCCGACAGGCGGCCGCATATCCGATACCTACCACAAGAAATTCCTTGCCGCGCTTGCCGATGACATCAATACCCCCAAAGCCCTTGCGGTACTGTGGGGCATGATACGCGACAAGAAACTGAAACCTCAGGACAAGCGTGCGACCCTTCTCGCATTTGATCAGGTGCTCGGGCTTGGCTTCAAGACGCTTAAGCCTGCCCTTATCCCTCCTCAGATCCAAACACTCGTTTTTGGGCGTGAAAAGGCCCGCCAAGCGAAGAACTGGGTAGAAGCAGATGCATACCGTATCGAGGCACGTTCTCTCGGCTACGAGATCGAGGATACCCCTGAGGGGCCAAAGGTAAAGAAGGTTTAGCACTGGAGCGTGTACACAGCTTCTCCACCGATTTTCCCCGAAATCACACTTTCAGGCACTTCTCTCACTGTGCTACAATCCTTCCTATGCCCGCTCCGCGTCAACAGAAAGAATACAAAGAGACCAGCCAGAAATTTCGTGACGCATTACGTGTTCCCCCTCAAAATATCGATTCAGAGCGTGCCCTCATTGGGTCAGTAATGATCAAGCCGGAAGCGATGTACGATGTGGCAGACCTCGTGAGCGATGAGGCGTTCTACGCTGAAAAGCATCGCATCATTTTTCGCGCAATGCTTGAGATTTCTGCGAAGCGTGAGCCGATCGACCTCCTCTCCGTATCGTCGCGTCTCAAAGAAAAGAACCAGCTCGAGAGTGTCGGTGGTAATGCATACCTTGCTGAAATGGTGAGCTTCGTGCCTTCTGCAACGAACGCAAAACACTATGCCGAGATCGTGCGCCGCAAATTCATCCTGCGCAACCTCATCAGCGCCGCAGACTATGTTGCCGAATTGGGCTATACCGAAGCAGAAGACATCGACACCGTGCTTGAGCAAGCAGAGAAACGTGTGCTCTCCGTGAGTACGCTCGGCACATCGCAGAATTTTTACAGTCTCCGCGAAACACTCGACGGTGCCTGGGAGCGTCTCGACTCACTCCACAAGAATGACGGGTCACTGCGTGGTATTCCCACCGGCTTCCCTGCCCTCGACAACAAGCTTGCCGGGCTTCAGCGCTCCGACCTCATCATTCTTGCCGCACGTCCTTCTATGGGTAAGACCTCGCTTGCGCTTGATATTGCACGACAGACCGCACTCAAGCACCAAACACCGGTCTGTATCTTCTCGCTTGAAATGAGCGCACAGCAATTGGTTGACCGCATGCTTGCCGCTGAGGCGCGCGTAGACGGATGGAAACTGCGTACCGGTAAGATCACCGCAGACGATGACTTTGAACGCATCCGTGACTCTCTAGGGCGCCTCTCGCAGGCTCCTGTGTTCATTGACGACCAAGCCGGTAACTCGATCGTAAAAATGCGCTCAGTGGCCCGTCGTATCAAAGCAGAGCATGGACTGGGACTCATCGTGGTGGACTACCTCCAACTCATGGCGGCATCAAAGAACTATGATTCCATGGTGAATCAGGTGACTGAGATCTCGCGCGGACTGAAAGGCCTTGCGCGCGACCTGGACGTGCCCGTTCTTGCGCTCTCACAGCTCTCACGTGCCGTCGAACAGCGTCGTGACAAACCGCGCCTCTCTGACCTCCGCGATTCAGGATCCATTGAGCAGGACGCCGACGTGGTTATGTTCATTCACCGCGAGGATAAGTATGTAGAGAATTCTGACCGTCCCAACATTGCCAAGATCTTGATCGAAAAGCACCGCAACGGCCCCGTGGGAGAGATCGAACTCTACTTCGACGACAAACAGGCGACGTTCCTGAGCCTTGACTCTCAGCACGGCGGCGGAAGTCACCAGGGTGGCGGAAACAGCGGGGGGAACCACCATGATTCGCTCGACGACTTCTAACCTATGGACCCGATCTCAGCACTCGCAGAAAAATTGATGCGTCTTCCCGGTATTGGCCCGCGCCAAGCGCGCCGTATTGCCTACGCACTTCTCGCCCTAGGCCCTGCGGTCTCTCGGGAGCTTGCTTTGGCCATCACGCGCCTTGGAGATGAGACCGCGCAGTGTGAGCGATGCTATCGCTTCTTCCCTGCTTCAGCTCAAGCAAAGCAGGCGCTCTGTAGTGAATGTTCTGACACAGGACGTGATGCCTCGATCGTGCTTATCGTTGAACGGGACACTGATCTTGATGCTATCCGAAAAAGCGGTACGTACGAGGGGCGTTTTTTTGTACTCGGGGGGAACATCCCTATCCTTGAATCTGATCCGGCAAAAAAGATCCGCATCAAAGAACTATTAGCCGAAGTGACCCGTGCCGCCCGCGAGGATGGTCTGCACGAGATCATCATTGCCACGAGCGCCAACGAAGAGGGTGAATACACGGCGCAGTACGTGACAAAGACCCTTGAACCGACAACCCTCCCCGCCCAGATCGTCATAACATCCCTCGGACGCGGTCTCTCCACCGGTGCCGAGCTCGAATATGCCGACAAAGAGACGCTTCGAAACGCGCTCAAGAACAGAGGTTGACGATACTGTTGCGTAGCGATAAGGTGTGGGGAGACAGTCCTTGATCCAGGGGGAGGAATTCTCATGAATGCGAGCGTCAGAAAAGTCGTATTGTTATTGTTGCTCGTTTTGACTGTTGGGCTTTTTGGAGCCACTGTGTGGTTGATATCAAGTAACCCGCAGTTATATCCAGAGATAACACGATTTGATCTCATACTCTTCGGTCTCGCTTTTGCGTATGCGCTCAAAGATTCTGTGGTTACACTGATCAAAAGATCCTAGGAGGTCTTTATGCAAAACATGTGGTCGTATGGAATGCTCGGACTGCTCGCGATCGCACTTCTTTTCGGTCTGGCAATAATGATCGGTCGACACCTGAAAAATCGGTCGGACGAAACAGTCGCGTGTGAAGAATTCAACGACTGGCACAAACCTTTCGAATAGCTTGTGTAGACAGAAAAAACGGCTCACCCTGGGGTGAGCCGTTTAATTTGTGCTACTGCATGAAGATTTGTTAACATTGCAGCAATAGACGTTACACTCTACTGTTTTGGGCATGAACTCATATGACCCGCACTACATGGCGCTCAAGGAGACAAAATTGCAAG
>MHUZ01000017.1 GCA_001823605.1 Candidatus Yonathbacteria bacterium RIFOXYD1_FULL_52_36 | reverse complement strand
CATCAATGAGATCCTTCGCGGGTAGTGGTAATAGTACGGGCGCTTCGCAAGAAGCGCCCGTTTTTACATCCTAAGAATTCTGTGGTACGGTGTGGACTGGTTTTTGAGTGTACAAGAGAGGTAATGTGCAATGAAAAAAGATGCGGATAGTCAGTATTTCCTTTCGCCCAAGGATGGTGCGACGAACGAGAATGTGATGGCTGATCTCGCGAAGACATGTGGTGCAACGGAGGACATGATCCACCTCCAACGGCCGTGTACCGATGGCAAGCGGTACGACGTGATCGAGGTGCCGTACGCATTTATTGCGAAGATGGAGCGCAATACCAGAGAATATGAGTTCAAATTTCTGGTGTTTCGTCAGCGCGAAGGAGCCAGTGAGATGGAGCCGTGGCCGTTCACGAAGCCGAAGAAAGTGCGACGTACAAAGAAAGTGCTGGGGGCAAAGAAGGCACTCAAGAATCTGCAGGAACGGCGCGCAAAACCATAGGTAGCACAAATGTTGGAGTTTGCCCGCGCGTACGCGCGGGCTTTTTGTTTCTTCATCTGGGTGGGTATACAATGGGACCACGATGAAAGTTACTGTATCTCAATGGAAAGAGTTTGCGCGCGCTATTTCGGTGGGATGGTTTCTTGCTGTGCGGCAGCTTAGGCGCGCGGGCAAGGGAACGACGTCGCTCATCATCTTCATTATGGTGCTTACGTTCCTCAACCTCGTGGTGGTGTCGGGACTCTTGCTCGGGCTCATCAGCGGGTCATTCATTCAGTTTCGTGAATCATATTCCGGCGAGGTGATCGTTACCCCGGCACCTCAGCGTGACTACATTGAGAATTCTTCCGAGCTCGCGGCGTTTCTAAGAGACCACCCACGGGTGGAGGCGGTCTCGGCGCGGTATCGCGTGGGCGGACAGGTATTGGGAACACTGAGTGATCTGCCCGAGAAGTATGAGCGTCCCAACAAAGTGGGCGCGCGTATTGTGGGCATCGATCCTTCTGACGAAGAAGCGGTCACCGGGTTTTCGCGGTTCGTGATGCGTGGCGAGGGGCTCGTGGAGGGAGAGGAAGGATACATTCTCATTGGATCGAACCTAATCAAAAAGTACTCATCGTTTGCTGATGTGTACATCCCCGGCCTCGATCTTTTGAATGATGTGGATGTGGGGAAGCGCGTGCGCGTAACGATCACGAGTGCGGGCGGTACCACCGTGAGCAAGGATTTTATCGTGAAGGGGGTTGTGAAGAGCAAGGTGGACGAGGTCTCAACGCGTATGTTCATTACGGATCGTGAATTGAAACGGCTGATTCCGATCAACAAAGAGCAGTACCAAGAGATTGCGGTGAAGATGGACTACGCGTATGCACCGGCACTGGTCGACGAGATCGAAGGATTCATGGGCTCGAGTGCCGCGCTCGTGCAAACGACCGACGAGGCCATCCCATCGTTCTTGCGTGACATTGAAACAACGATGGGCATTTTGGGGAATGCGCTCTCATCGATCGCGCTCGTGGTGGCGGCTATCACGATCTTTATCGTCATCTTCATCAACGCGGTCACCAAGCGCAAGTTCATCGGTATCATGAAAGGCATTGGCATCAGTCCGCTCGCGATCGAGAGCTCGTATGTGTTTCAGGCGATCTTCTACGGTGTTGCCGGATCGATCATCGGACTCGTGCTCACGTTCTTTGTGCTCAAACCGTACTTCAATGCGTATCCGATTAACTTTCCGTTCTCGGACGGGATCTTGGTGGCAACGCCGGTGGGGGCGATGCTCCGTGTGGGGATCCTCATGATCGTGACGCTTGCCGCCGGATACATTCCCGCCAAGATCATCGTGCGCAAGAATACGCTCGATTCGATCCTGGGGAGGCAATGATTTTAAAATTATGATCAGCGTTAATAAATTAGTAAAAAGGTACGGCAGCGGTGAACTTGAGCTCACTGTGTTGCGCGAACTTACCTTCACGATCGATGAGGGAGAATTCGTTGCGATCGTGGGGCCATCGGGCGCAGGGAAGTCAACGCTCCTCTATCAACTTTCCCTGTTGGATGATCCAACCGAAGGCACGATTCATTTGGGGGAGATCGAGACCAGCGGACTTTCCGAGGTCGAGAAGACCGCGTTTCGTCTGCATAATCTGGGATACGTGTTTCAGGATTATGCGCTCTTGCCGGAACTCACCGCGCTTGAGAATGTGGCGCTCCCGATGCTTATGCAAGGGATGACGTTGCCCGAAGCGGAGAAGCAAGCACGCGAAGCGCTCTCGCGTACGGGGCTCGGCGATCGTGAACAGAATTTACCAAGCCAGCTTTCCGGCGGACAACAACAACGCGTATCGATTGCCCGTGCGATCGCGCACGCACCGCGTATTCTCTTTGCCGATGAACCGACCGCGAACTTGGATTCTGCAAGCGCACGTTTGGTCATTGAATCATTCCTTGAGCTTCACCGTGAAGGTCAGACCATCATCATGGTGACGCACGAAGAAGAGTATGCCAACATGGCGCACCGCGTGATCACACTCAAAGACGGCACGATCGTTTCTGATGAACGGCAGAGGTAGGGTTTGGGCGGTAGGATGAGGCGGCATATGGGCATATGGGCGTATGGGAATAGCTTGCAAAAAATATTGAGGTGTGCTATAATAGAAGGTATACAGAGACAAGTCGAGTTTCGAATAACGTGTCGCAAAAAAGAGCAATCGATGTTGGGATGCGTTTTGTATAATAAATTAGAGAAGCAGTCACATGAAAGGAACAATCAAAACCCTTACGGATCGCGGATTTGGTTTTATCGCTCGCGAAGGCGAGACGAAGGACCTCTTCTTCCATTCAAAGGATGTGCAGGGCGCTTCTTTTGACGATCTTAGGGAGGGCGATGCCGTCACCTTCGATGTCGTTGAAGGACAGAAAGGCCCGGCCGCTACGAACGTAGCACGCGCATAAGGTAAAACTTTAGCGCAGATCAAAAAACCGCCCGGCGAATGCTCGGCGGTTTTTTGATGCTTAGGGGATGTTTGATACACTGCGATGTATGTATCAGGTGTATCTCCTTGAAATGAGTGACGGGACACTCTACACCGGTATTACGACCGATGTAGAACGCCGGTTTAAAGAGCACCGAGACGGTAAAGGCGGCCACTATACGCGGTCGCGGAAAGCGGTGAGGATCCTCTATACCGAAGAATGCAAAGACCGAAGCACTGCACTTAAACGCGAAGCAGAGATAAAGAGCTGGCCTCGTGAAAAGAAAGTCGCGCTTTTTGCGGACAAGAAATAGAGGTTCCTCTGCACCGTTTCGTATCGGGGCAACTTCTGGTAGGATGGGGGCTCTACTCTATATGGTACAAGACAAGATCTACATTTACGGAAAACACGCGCTTACTGAGGCGCTCAAAAATCGTCCCAAGGCGGTCAAGAAGGTTTTTCTTGCGCCACAGATGGATGATCCGGCACTTCGCACGCTCGTAAAAGAGAGTGGCGTGCATGAAGCGATCCTTGGCGCGGGGAGCGTGCCCCAAGAAGCGGGTGGGGCATCACACCAAGGTGTCGTGGCGGTGATCTCGCAAAAGGAGCTCATGGTACCCTACGACGAATTCGTCGAAGGGCTCGTCGCTTCGCCCGACACTGCGCTCGTGCTCTTGAACGAACTGCAGGATCCGCACAACGTGGGCGCCGTGATCCGTTCTGCGGCGGCATTCGGTATTGCGGGCGTGCTCATTCCCGAGCACGATCAAGCGCCGGTGACCGGTGCGGTGGTGAAGGTTTCTGCGGGTATGGCATTTCGCGTGCCACTCGTTGCAATCGGCAATACGAACCACACGCTCCGTGATCTCAAAGAGCGTGGCTTCTGGGTATACGGCTTGGCGGGCGAGGGGTCAAACCCGCTCACCAAAGAAGCATTCACGGTGCCGACGGTCTTTGTGCTCGGTAATGAAGCGCGCGGTATTCGCGAGAAGACGCGCGAGCTCTGCGATGTGCTTATCTCGATCCCGATGCACCCGCGATGCGAGTCGCTCAACGCCGCCGCATCAATGGCAGTCACGCTCTCTACGTGGAGCGCGCAACACCCGACGGCTCTTACCGATACCCTATAACCACAATGGCAAGCAACGATATCATTCTTAGATTTGAAGAAGTGTCATTTGAACATGGACACAATCACCCGATCCTCTCCGAGGTAGATTTTTCCGTGCGCCGTGGAACCAAGATCACGATCATGGGACAGAACGGCGCCGGCAAGTCGACGATCTTCGGCCTCATTACCGGCGCGCACAAGCCTGAGTCGGGCGATATATATATTACGAAGGGGCTTACGATCGCGACGGCACGCCAGGTCATTCCGCGCGAGGAACTTGATCTCACGGTGCGTGATTTTTTCCAGAAATGTTTTTCAAAAAAAGTGTACGACATTGATCCGCGGATCGAGGACGTGCTTGAGGTGGTGAACCTCACGGGACACAAGAATGTGCACGACCGTGTGGTGCGTAGTTTCTCGGGTGGTCAGCAGGCGCGCCTTCTCCTTGCTTCGGCATTGATCCAGGATCCCGATATTTTGCTTCTTGATGAGCCGACGAACAATCTCGATAAAGCGGGCATTGCACACCTTACGGATTTCTTGATTGACTACAAAAAAACCTGCATCGTTATTTCTCACGAAGCGGACTTCCTGAATGCGTTCACCGATGGCGTGCTTTATCTTGATGTGCGCACGCGCAAGGTGGAACAGTACTCGGGTAATTACTTTGATGTGGTCAAAGAGATCACGGCGCGTATTGAGCGCGAGAATCGCAAGAACGCACAGCTTGCCAAAGAGATCCAGGCGAACAAAGACAAAGCAAACTTTTTTGCAATGAAAGGAGGACAGATGCGTATGGTCGCCAAGCGCATGCGTGACAAGGCAGCCGAGATGGAAGAAGAAAAAGTGGATATTCGTCGTGAAGACAAAACGATCCGCCCATTCACCATTCCCGCACAAGATCAGCTCTCGGGAGACGTACTCACGATCACGTCGGTCTCTACCATGAAAAATCATAAGCCAGAGACACGCTCCGCGAACGTGACACTCCGCAAGAACAAACACCTGCTCCTGGTGGGACCGAACGGTATCGGCAAGTCGACGCTCCTTGAGGCAATGGCAAAAGGGGTCTCCAAGGGCGCGGTGATCGCACCGGGAGTGAAGGTGGGGTACTACCGTCAGGACTTCTCGACGCTTAATTTTGATGACACCGTATACGACTCGCTCATCTCAGCGATGGGTGATCCGAACGAACAGGCGATGCGTTCGATCGCCGCAGGATTTCTCATTACCGGATCGGTGATGCACACCAAGATCGGCAAACTCTCTGAAGGGCAGAAAGGGCTTGTTGCATTTGCGCGGCTCGTGCTCGAGCGCCCGGGACTCCTCGTTTTGGATGAGCCGACGAACCACATCAACTTCCGTCATTTGCCGGTGATCGCCAAAGCGCTTGATCAGTACGAGGGCGCCATGATGCTCGTCTCGCACGTGCCCGAATTCGTAAAACAGATCCGCATCGACGACATTCTCGACCTGGAGAAGTAGGGGAGGGTGGAGCTTGACAAAGTCGGATAAATTTGGTAGTGTACTGACCAGCGAAAACCTCCTTAAGGGGGTTTTCTCACACTGGTACTTGACACTATGAATAGGTAGTTTAAACCCACGACATCACACAAGGAGAACCTCATGTCGCAAGCCATGGCTCAAGAGCTGCAAACGTCTATTACTCCGGTCGCTCACGCAGTGAGCATCGAGGTGAAGGCAAAAGAAGTGCAGAACAAACTGGAGGAGATCCAGCGCACGACGATCGGCGATCTAGAGAAGAAGCAGCAGGAAATCGCCGAACGCTTCCGCAATTTGGGTAAGATCACGGATGATGAGGTGCGCGCGGAGCAGAAAAACATCCTCGAAGCCGAAAGCGTCCAGATCAAACTCATGATCGATCAGCGCAGCAAGGATCCCGGCGAACTCGCGTACAGCCTTTTGGCCGTGTACGATGACCTCGGCATTCAGGCTGAGGTCGCGAGTGAGCCGACAGAAGAAGATGTTGCGCTCATCAACAAGGCGGAAGGGCTACATGCATCGGCGAATGCCGAACTGCAACAGGTCGAAAACGGCCTGGCGCAGGCACGAGTAAATCTCGAGTCTGCACAGCAGGAAAAGGCGGCGGCCGAAGCACGTCTCTGGTGGTTCGACAAGGCGGACAAGATCGCTGCCGCAGTGCAGAAGATCGATGATGCGCAAGCGGTCATCAACGAAGCACCCGAGAAGATCGCACACGCGAAGGATCGGATTGTGGCGACCAAGCAGGGCATCGTCGAGGCGGTCGCGCAGGTTGACATCAACAAGCGTGAGCGTATACGCACGGCAAGCCTCGCAGAAACCTTCAAACTGGTCCGCAAACTCTCCGATAACGCTATCCAGGCGTTTGCGACTATGATTGAAGAAAGCTCGCGGCTCCTTGCCATCACCGAGAAGGCGTATCAGTCAGCGGTGGTCAAGAAAGGCCAGGTATCTCACGCGCGCAAAGAAGCAGAAGAGGCCATCAGGAGCCTCGCTTCCAAGCTCGACATTGACCGTCAAACGCTCAGCCAAACGCTCGACAAGGCATCTCCCGAGTATGGCGATCTTGAAGTGAAGATCGCCGGCATGGAAGCCGAAATGCGCACGCTGGTATCCAAGGAGCAAGAGTTCGCTATGGAGTTCATGTCGCTCGATCAGTCGATCGCCACCAACAAGCAAACGCTCGATGGCATGACGCTTCAGCGTGATACTGCGAAGATCATGTCCATCAAGGTGGTGAATGCTGAAAAGACGGCACGAGTTGTCGGCAGCAACATTGTGCAGATGTTAAAGAACACTGCACAGGAAGTTGCGTTCGAGGCGTTGGATAAGACGACTGACAAGGTACTCCTCCGGGCAGCTTCCATGGCCGGACAAGGCTCAGTAGCTTCTCGGCGGGCACGCAATGATGCGGTACAGCGGTATGCGGAAATGAAGCAGCACTTGGAAAATTTGCGGCAGTCGACCGAGCAGGGGGTTGCACAGGAAGAGAAGCGTTATGCGGAACTTGATGCAGCACTCCGGCAGCAGTACGAAGCGGCCGGGGTTGACCTCAGTGCATCGCGTCTTGCGGTGATGGCGGAAAAACTTGAAATGTCGGGGGAGGTAACAGAAGACGACGTCGTGTTCTGATGCAACCCTTCCACTAACCCGAACGGGAAGGCTATTACGTCTTCCCGTTCTTTTTTTGGAGGTGAGAAATGAGCATCCAGGAGACTCTTGAGGAAATGCATCCCTTAAAACAAGGGCGGCGCTACGACGGATACTTTTCGTGCATTCGGGCCGCACTTGCTGCGTACCGAATGTATGGAGCTCAGGAGGACACGCTCCCCATGGCAAAAGAAATGCTTCAGGGGTACGTGGATCGGGTCGCGCATGCGCTCCATCTGATCGAGCTCAGGTATTTGTTTGACGCATCCGCCACCGTCGATATCGATGCTCAGTACTCAGGATTTCCCGGGAGCTATCATTTTGGGGTTCTGGAACACGATCTTGAGCACGGGCCGCACGACGGGACGCTTAACCAACGAGACTTGCGCAAGGTGGTACTTGATACGCTCTTTAAACAGGGCGCCGCAAGCGAACATCTGTTGCATGATCTGGCGTTGCGCCAGTACTTCGACGAGCTGCACGGAGCGGCACAGCCGTTCCTGCCATTTGAGGTCGTGCGCCTACAAGCGCCGGCCGAAGGAAGTACGGAGTATGTGATCGCATGGATCTCTTTTGACGGAGTGAAGAATCTTCCCTGTGTGTACACTATGTTCTTCGAATATAGTGGCGCCGAAGCATTCCATAGGGAATCGACATACATGAGGAAGGTGGCGAAGGTCCTTTCTGAGGAGACGAATGCCATGCCGCTCATGAGCGACTTGGCGCACACGATCGACTCCGCATTGATTGATATACATCCGAAGTACATCCATCGCATCACCATCGGGCCAGTATTCATTCCCGGCCTGACGTGTGAGAACGATGGCATCTTGGAACTCTTGGAGAATCAGCCGGAGCACCACCGGGGTGCATTCTCGTTCGCGATGCAAATCACGCACGAGGATATTCAATCGTCGGGGCAACATGAAACAGGAGCAGTAGCAAAAGAGCTCGGCATCGATCGTCGATTTGAAGTGTTTCAGGTCAACGATCTTGACGAGCGTTGTGCAGAACGAAAAGCGACGCGGGTACGCCAGATCCTTCTGGTTCCGCATCGTATTGCGCAGTCTATCTCAAGCGAGGATGCGAAGCATCTGAACCATGATATCGTAACATTCGACAACAATGGAGGTCTCTTATGAGTCAGAAAACAACTGCTCCGCATCTGCCGATCCGAGAAAAGGATCTGCTTGAGCATCTGAAGAACGCAAACATACTCGCAACGGCGGTCTCGTGGAAACGGGTGAAGCCGGCAGAGAAACAGGGCGCCCTTGCGGGCTCGTACCTGGTCTCTGTGAGCGAGCCAAAGGAAGAGGAGTTGCGCTTGGGAGATATCCTGCGCGCGATCTCCGCTGATGATCCCATCTTAAGCGATGCTCGGCATCATATTCTGCTTACGGTGCGACGAGCACTGCAGGTAGGGTTCCATATGTCGACGGTGTTCCGTAAGGAGTCCGGTCTGGATTCAATTGGGGATCCGCAGCACCTGGCGGACGCGCAGCGTGCTGAATACAACGAGAAGATGCGTACCGCATCGGCTGTCGCGGTGTTTGCGGCTTCCCGGTATGCATCATGGTCGCTTGTTCAGCACAAAGCAGTCGAGGTGACATCGGCAGGGACCGAACATGTTCATGTTTTGACGTGTTTCGATCAGCCGATACCGGCCCTCCAGTGCCTGGTGTTTTACTTGGCGGACAATTTGTCCCACCCGAGCGTCGCCACGGATGCTGCGGCGCTACAGGTGGCCACCATGTATTTCGAGATGATGGTGGACGAGGTGAAGACCCGCGAGGAGTCTTTCAAGTTTCGCGAGTTGTTCTCGAACAACGCGTATCAGCTTGAAGGGACTGATTTTAACCTCGAAGGGTTCGACCTCGTGGATCTCTCGCACGTGGTGAGTGTGGAGTTCAATCGCGTTTCGTTCGACGAGATCGTCGGCAACCGCGACGGGAAGCACTTTGCCATAATGGATGCGAAGCGGCGACTCTGCTTCAATTTCGAGGCGAAGAAAAACCCGTTCCAGGAGCTCGGCGGTATTACCCCGGTCTATATGGGGTACGGTGTTCCGGGTACAGGCAAGAGCATGATCATCGCGGCGATCGCTACAGCACTCAAAGATCGTTGCGATGCACTGGGGATTCCCTTCCACTTCCACCCACTGCCGGATAACATCATCGATTCCTATCAAGGGAACTCGGCGAAGAACATGGTGCAGTGGATGCGACCGATGCAGGATCCGTCACGGATCCTTTTTGCCCCGATCGACGATGCCGAGAATATCTTGGAGGAACGGACGCGGCAGGGGGTAAGTGAAGGCGTTCGCGCCGCTATTGGCGTGTTCTTGCGATACACCGAAGGTGCATATGCCGTGAATCACGGCAATGCCGCAATCGGTATCTTCACCAATCTGCCGGAACAGCTCGACAAGGCAGTACTCTCTCGCATTCAAGCACGATTTGCGATCGCTGGCGCAAGGTCAGTGAACGATTTTCTCGACCAAGACCACCTCTGGTGGTCGAAGATCGAAAAATCGGAGAGCGGGTTTGTCGGTATGCGGGACCCGGATGGGTACCAGTATGGCGACGACCAGAAGGCAATACGGACCATGGGGGAGGTCAGCACTGATCTCATGGTGCCACAGGAAGGCCGCATCAAGACGTTGTATGACGAAGCGGTGGGGAAGCACGATCCGAACCACCATATGTTTTTCGCCGAGCTGTATGCTCGTGTGCAAAAAGCATTTCCGCTCTTCTCTTCACGAGACGTGCGGAACATTCAATCAGCGGTGAACTTGCGGATCATGGACTTCGACCTTCCTGATGAATGGTTCGAGAATCCGGAAACGTTCGTTCGCCAGCCGTATGATCGGATGATGGCAATGATCCTGGAGCTACGGCGCGCCAACATGAAAGGACTCAGTTTTTTTGAAATCCGACTGCAGGAAGCAAATCGGTATCTGGACAACATGGCGCGTATCGCAGACGCTGACTTCAGCCGCAGGGTTGAAGCCGGCGTGGAAGATCACCGCATCCGCGAAGCCATTCTGGATGCAACCCGTAAACAAGCGTAAGTGAAGCGTCAGACGGACGCACGCGTGCGTCCGTCTGCAAACAAAAAAGGAGGTCTTATGAACGAACTGGTGGAAACGGGACTTTTCGGCAAAGGGCTGATCATGATCGACTCGCCGGAACTCGTTCGGCGGTACAACGATTGTCTTGCGGACATGGGTTTGCAGAAGACGGCACTCGACACATTCAACATCGATGCCGTCGGATGGAGCCCTGAGATCGCCGCGGAGCGAGATAATTCTCATTATCTCTCCCACGGCGAAGCGAATCCGCTCGCGATCATTCTGACGCCAGATCAAACGCGGTGCCCGATCTATTTCCCGTACCATTCGTACGACTGGCAGCTCATGCAGCAAGTCTACGATCAGAATCGCCCCCAACTTGCGGAATTGACCAAGAGCGAAGGGGTGTGGGCGGATATCGACCAGGATGTCGATCTCTATGTGGATCCGGGTGATCTATGCATGGTAAGTGAGATCGTCGTCAAATTCCTGACCCCCTCGCGGGTCATGGAAAAAGCGGCTCATCAAAAACAGCTCGTGCAGCAGTTTTTGTCGGGGAGTAACATTGCCGACAGAAAAGAGCGGGAGGTACTAAAGGCGCTCGAAGAAAGCAACAGTGATATCGGGGACATGCGTTTCAAAAGCGTGGTGGTCCCGCACATGATCTTTACTGACGTGCGCAGCTTCTACACGAGGTCATTCGGTGGCATCTTCGTTTTACGGGATCTGCCGGTCTCGGGTGAACAGATCGTTGCGAGAGATCCTTCGCTCAACTGGAGTGGGGGAGCATATCGTGGCGTGAGCGATCCTGGCATTCTCCCGCTCTTAGAAGAGGAGGGTGTGATCCAGGCTGATCTTTCGTGGTGGGAACGGCACATAGAGCGTCTGGAGATCTTGCGCGATGGATATCTCATGGAAGTCTTGGATGAGACACATCCCGATGTCGATTACTGTTCTCTTAACAGTGCACGGCAGAAGGGTGTCATCTCGTCGGTAAAAGAAAGGCTTCCCGAGGAGTACATCGAACTTGATCGGCTGGTGCATCGGGTGCGTGCGGGCGAGCTGGGGTCAGTACCTCCGCTCGTGAAGCATCACCTGTACCACCCGAACTCCGATCTTCCGGCATCGAGTGTCGAGGTATTGTGGCACTTGCTCACGATCATCGGCGGTGGACATCATGTCGTTCGTTTTTATCGACACGACAAAGACGAATTCTTTCAGGCGTATAAAACCTGGGGGACACCGCGACGTAAGTGGGCAGAGAAGATGATAAGCCTGTACTACGAATACCGCATGATGAAGCGGTGAGGGGAGGTGATACATGGATACGAATCACCTCCACCGACTATTGTTCTTTGGTTGTTGTATTTCAAACGCGATCGCGCTTCGGCCCGATCGCGTTTTCTTTTTGACCACACCGGCTTGCTTCTTGGATATTTATATGCTATAATATTGCTTGAGTAGTACATTTTCTCAACCAACGGAGGATCAACACATGACACTGTGGGCGCAAGTCGTAGTGGGGCTGGCCATCATCTTTTTCGGTATCATGGTCAATCTGGCCCGGAGCAATCCGGCGATCAAGGCTGGCATCGAGAAGTACGTTTTGGGTGGCGAGGATTTGTTCGCCGAAGGGAAGGATTACCAGAAAGTCGTCGGATGGCTGGGATGGAAATCAATTATTCTCGGTCTGGGCATATTGTTTCCCTCGTCCATTCTGATCGACATTGGTCTCGTCGTTGTTATCGTGTACGTCGTTTTTCGTGTCCGTCGCGAGTACGAGAAGCTCAAAAGAACGACTACGGCGAAAGGGGGTGCGCAACCTGCAGAGGCATAGCGCTCCGGCGTTATCACCAAGGCACGGACATTTGTCCGTGCCTCTTTTTTGCTTGACAAATTATTTTTTATAGTGTGTAATAGCAATAGTACTATTCTGTTCCATAACATGACCTACTGGCCCTAAGGAGGGAGTAATGAAGACATCAATCGTTTCGGCGTTTGTGCGCGGTGTTGTTCGAGTCGCTGATGTGATTACCGGGTTTCTACCGGCACGACTCTATACGAGAATGGCAAATCGGCAGATCTCCGAAGTGAAGAGAATCTTGCCGAAAGTCCTACTCGTGGTCGTGTTCTATATCTTTGCGCCTGTGGGGATCTTTGCGGCGATCGCCGGTGGTTTGGTCTTTATCGACCAAGCACTCTATCCGAAGAACGAGATCGATAGTGCGTTTCTTGCTCCGGATATTGGTACGTGGAGCCTCGAGAAGCGCGGAGCACTGCTCATGGGGTCGTCGTATGCACAACTAGAGCGCGAACTCGATTCACTATTTGGGTGGGCGCCAAACGATCTTTGTTGCCTGCAATTTCTTGATAATCGCCTTAATCGGCAAGTGGGTGTCATTCACGCAGCTCGGGAGCTCTCGCAAGTGCTCTCACAGAAGGTCTCAAAGTTTGGGTTGGGAGATGAGGAGAATCATGACCTCAAAGAAGCCCGACAGAAGCATTTCGCTTTTGATGAGACCGAGTGGGGCGCCTACGACTGGCTTAACGCCGAGTCGTACTACGAGGAAGGCATTGCGCTGGTTAAGAAGTACGAAACGTCACTTTCGAAGAAGGATGGCGTGGCGCGCGTTAACGTAACCACCGCAGATCTCTATGACATCTTGGCAGTGATTAAGGATAATGTCCTGGGAGAGCCGTACGGACGACTTATTCAAAGAAACCGAGATGTCGAATGGGAGAAGCTCGACGATGAAGTGTATTACGCTCAGGGTGCCGCGATTGTGGCTCGGGATGCCCTTGTGGTCTTGTCTGCTGACTTCAAAGACATGATGTCCAAGGGTGGCGAGGAAAACATGACTGCGGCTATTGACTCGCTGAATGCCATCGTTGCATTCAATCCTTGGTGGGTGGCACGCGGGGATGGCGCTTCAATGTGGGCAGACCATCGGTCAAAAATGGCTCGCTACTACAGTGAAGCGATTCGACGCGTGGAAGACGTTATGAAATCAGTCAAACTGTAATTGTTTTTTTTGTTTCGCCCCGCGCTAACCCGCGGGGCGTTTTGTTAGGGGAACCAGCGTTGGACATGTATCTGGTCTCATGAAATGGCCCACATGAATCCCATGCTATACTTTTTGTATGGATGTTTTCTCTCATGGATTGTGGGGTGGGGTAGCGTTCGGCCGAAAGAATCGCCGCAGTTTCATTACGGCCTGCGCTTTTGGTGTTGCCCCCGACCTCCTTTCGTTCGGCGTACTTTTTGTTCTTATGGTGTTTGGATTTACGACGCTCCCTGATTTTTCTCTTGAGCCACCTGACCCCGCGAGCATTCCGCAGTATGTGCATGCGCTCTACAACATAACGCACAGCCTCATTGTGTTCATGGGAATTTTCGGTCTCCTATGGCTCTATGTAAAGAGACCTGTGTGGGAGAGCCTGGCATGGATGCTCCACATTCTCGTGGATATTCCCACGCATTCGTACGATTTCTTTCCTACGCCATTCCTCTGGCCTGCTTCAGGTTTCATGGTGGATGGGGTGCCATGGTCGTCGCCGTGGATATTCATTCCCAACGTTATCCTGCTTGCGGGGGCATATCTTTGGTTCTTTGTAATACGCAGCCGCCTTAGCCGTCTTCAGAAAAAGTAGGTGTTTTTTGCGTGCGTGATAGACTTAGA
>MHUZ01000016.1 GCA_001823605.1 Candidatus Yonathbacteria bacterium RIFOXYD1_FULL_52_36 | reverse complement strand
CGACCGGAGTTCCGGGTCGCGAGTCAGGTTTCCAAATACGAATGCGCGATTAAGGTACATGGTTTATGCGGCAGGTGCCGTGGTGCTGATGAGCTCGTCAACAGTCTTGTCGATCTCCGCCTCGGTCAAAACAGGAGCAGCTGCAGGAGTTTGTGCATCCTCGCGCTTACGCGGAGTCATGCCGAACTTCTTGGGGAGAAGCGTGTTCTCTTTGATCGTTCGGATGATCATAAAGCGAATGAGGTGCTTGTTCGCTTTGAGCGCTTGCTCAAGCTTTGCAATAGCGTCAGGACGTGCATGGAACTTCATCCATCCGAAATATGCACTTTCGTAGAGCGTGTGCTTGTTGGCGATCACGTGATCCATCGGATACGCAAGCGTGATGAGCTCAGGAGTACCGCCATCTGCAATAGAAAGACCCTGGAGGCCTTCAACTTCATTTTTAATAGCATTGACCTCGTCTGACACTTCCGCTTCAGCGATGGTCGGAACAAGAAGATAGCCTACTTCGTAGACATTCGGGTCATGTTCCTGCTCTTTTGTGATAACATCCTCTGTTTTCATAGGTATCAAGGATATTACCAAAAATAGACGAGAATGTAAAGTCTTTGCCCTTCCACGCCCTATTTCCAAGAGAAAACGGCTCAGCCCTTGGGCTGAGCCGTTTTCTGAGCCGTTTCGGTACCGGTTATTTTGGTTTTCCTACCGCGGTCTGATGCTTCCAATATTGAATTCGCTGGTGTCAGCGGTACTGGTACAGCCAGGGTCTGCATCGGCATCGCGGACGCCATCACCATTCTTGTCGTAGTCGGTATAGCCATCGCTGTCATTGTCGATAGCATCATCACATTGTGTTCCCAAAAGTGGTGGGGTGGCAACACACGATGCCGTGTTGTATGTGCAGGAGCCCGTGCACGTATATGTACCGCTTGCGTATCCACCGCCAGAGATTGCCGTACACTGCCCGCTTCCTCCATCGCATTGCTCGCCTCCGGTCACCACACCATCGCCACAGACACTCTGAACCGTCACTGCTTGAGAGTCGCTCGTGCCATTGTCGCACGTGATCGCAAAGGTTGCATTGGCGGTAAGTGCGCTACTGGTGTCTGAGTCATTAGCGGCATTGCCTGTCGAGAATCCTGGTCCTGATGATGCGGTGCACGAAGCGGCGTTTGATGTCCAGGTGACGGTTACGGTACTGCCGTAGTCAACAGGATTTGGAGTCACGGTAATATTCGCTGTCGGTGCGGGAGGACTTCCCACATTCACGCCAGAGAAATCAACCCAGCCAACCACATCGCTTCCCCATGCATATCCTGAAAAATCTCCCGTGGTGGTGTTGACCGTGAGGCCTGAGAGCTGTATCCATCCATCCCAGCCGTCGGTGCGGCTTGTAGAGCTTGAGCAATTACCCGTTGATGTGCCTGCACAAGCGCGTGCCCAGCCGGAGACAGTGCCTGTGGTCCAGTTGAGTGTTGGCGCACATGTTCCGGAGGGACAGCTGGAGAGTTGGCTTGCGTTGAAGCTCACCCAGCCAATGTTGGGGCTCCATCCGTAGCCGGAAATGGTACCAGTGCTGTCGATATTGACGCCGTAGCTGGTAGCGTCGCCCGTATTGAGATTGTTGAGACTGATCCAGCCAATAGTGTCGCTCCACGCGTAGCCGGTGACGTTATCCCCTGTGCCTGCCACTGCGGTACGCGACATTTCAAAAGAGAGTGCGGTTACCAAGGCGACCGTAGCAATACCTAGTATGATTCCTGTTAGTTTTTTCATAGTTTACGCTGAAGGATCACATCACGTTTTTAGGAAAAAAGATGCGTGATACTGTTATCATTTTCCTATACACAAATTTTAAAAGGTATGTCAGATATTTACGGGGCTAGTGTACCAATGTACGCACACGTCTCTTTTTTAGTAGCGATTGTTCCTGCATCAACTCTACAAACGTTGTTATAACTGGTGGAATACTTAACAGTACACGTAGATTTTGTCGAGAGTTCTCCTATACATCCTGATCCAGGACATGCTCCGTAAACTTGCTGTGATGTGACTGGGCAAAGATACACTTTTACACCTCCTCCTCCTAACACACTCGCGGTCACACAATTATTGCCACTCGCATCACAATATTGAGATGCACCGATATTCCCTGCAACATCAAGCTTTAGCTGTCCCCCAGTACCAGAATCAGGCGTAGCATCCCCAATTCCCACATTGCCGGTGGGTGTGATCGTCATGCGATCACCCCCATTGTAAAAACGCAGGTTCGTACCATTCGTTCCAGAACGACCAATGAACCAGTCGGTAGCATCAGCTTCAACCCAAAGCCCTGCTGTTGAGCCGTCGAGCTTCATGCGATCAGACACGTGGAGTTTGAAGGCGGGCGCTGCCGTCCCGACCCCCACATTGCCGGTAAAGATTCCGTCTATGGCCGAAAATGCCCCTGCCACATCAAGATCTCCGTCTTTTGACTGGAAACTTGTTCCTACGTTAACTGGTGCCGAGGTGTTGCTGTTTGGCGCTGTTGCGGTTGGCCCTGTCCATGCGTATGAGACGCCCGCGACAAGCAAGAGTGCGAGTGCGACCGATTTGAGTGCTGTAAGAATTTCTTTTTTCATATAATTACGTTATTGGTTGATACTTATTAAAATTATCACTGCCCCATGCGAGCTTCAATCAGTGCTTGTTGCTCAGGAGAAAGGGTGGCAGGCACGTCATGCTCTATTCGATTTTCAATGGTTACCTGTTGATCTGGTGACATCTCTGCACTAACACCACTCCGTATGCGTTCCTCGATCAATGTGCGTTGCTCTGAAGACATTTCTACTGCAATATCATCTCCTCCTTGCCCACCAGAATCTCCTTTGTAAAAAATAACCACACTTAGTCCTACGAGCGCGGTAGCGAGAAACACAAAAATCGTGCCTGTAACAATGCGCGAAAATGTGTGACGTTTTAGAATCTCATTCGTCTCAGGGGAAATGAACATACGTACAGTGTACCAAGAACACCAGGACGCCCGTACTCCATAGTGTGGATAAGTCACGCGTACACTCCTTGATGCGTCGTTACTCGGTCGAAATACTTGCGTTATGCGGCAAAGCCAAAAAGACGCGAATCGCGTTCTCTACGGTTGCGCGACGCACTTCCTCAAAGTCTTCTCCACGCACGAGCGCAAGCTGTTTGACCACTTCTTTTACAAAGAGCGGCTCATTGCGCTTGCCGCGATATGGCACCGGAGCGGCGTAGGGGCTGTCGGTCTCGGAAAGGATCATATCCTGAGGTGCAAAACGGATCGCGTCATCATACTCGCGCGCAAACGTGATCACGCCCGAGAACGAGAGGGTGAAGTCGAGTTCAAGGTATCGCCGCGCGATACTCTCCCCCGCAGTAAAAAAGTGGATGTTGCCCCACAGTCGATCGCCATACTCACGTTTCTTTGATGCCAAGATATCGAGCATGTCATCGTGCGCATTGCGGCAATGGATCATAAGCGGCCTGCCCACCTCAACGGCAAGCTCCAACTGGCTCTCAAAAAGAGTTTTCTGGCGGGCGACCTCTTCTAGCGATGCACCATCCGCACGAAAATAATCGAGTCCGCACTCCCCCACCGCCACGGTCTTCTTCGAAGCAAAAAGATCGATAAAATATTCTTTCCAAAAATGCTCACTCGTGTTATCGGTGGGGTGGATGCCTGCCGCCGCGTAAAGTCCTTCATAGAAGAGTGCGAGCTGACTTGAAAGTTGCGACGAGCGTCGATCTGTCCCCACCACGATTGTCCACACACGTGCTTGCAGTGTTCGGTTGATCGTCTCGATACGGTCCACATCAAACGCCGCATCGTTGATATGTGAATGCACATCAAAGTAGTCGGGTGGCGTAAGGGGTGTGTGGTCAGGCATCATGACGTGGGTAGAGCGGCGCATCGAGTGCCGTTACGGAAAAATGGGTAAGCGTATCGTCCTTCGCACCGATCGTTGCAAAGATCTTCCCTGCGGTCTCGGGAATGATCGGCTGCATCATGCGCGCCACGTGCGTAATACCGTACAGCACATTCGCCAAAATGATCTTGGTCTTCTCCGGGTCGGTCTTCACAAGCTTGAACGGCTCATGGTCGGCAATATACTCATCCAAAAGCGCTGCGAGCCGGAGCGCTGCTTCGGTTCCGCGGTGAACCTCAAGTGCCTCCATTGCTTTGTGGTACGCGGGAAGGATCTCATGCTCGATCAGGTACGGAATGGTCCATCCTTCGCGCTTCTCGGCACCACTCATCGTTCCTGCAGCCGTACGCACAGGCACATCAGTCTCCGGAGTACGCGCAACATCTCCTTCGAAATACTGTGTTGCCATCTTTACGGTACGCGAGACAAGGTTGCCCACACCGTTCGAGAGGTTGCCGTTGTATGAAGCAATAAATTTCTCTTTAGTGAAATCGCCATCTTCGGTCGAAGGAATCTCGCGTGCGAAATAAAAGCGCACCGCCTCGACGCCGTAGGCGTCGAGGTATTCGACCGGATCGATCACGTTGCCAATAGATTTGGACATCTTCTTTCCTCCCGAGGTGATAAAACCGTGCACCAGAAGTGTTTTTGGGAGTGCGAGCCCTGCCGCAAGAAGCATCGCCGGCCAAATGACCGCATGGAACCGTGCGATGTCCTTCCCCACCACCTGCACGTCCGGCGGCCAAACACGGCCAAAGCGCGCCTCATCCGTCCCATACCCCGGAGCAGACAGATAGTTGGCAAGCGCATCGCACCATACATACATCATCTGTGACGGATCGCCCGGCACCGGCACACCCCAGGGGATATCGCCCTCAGGGCGCGAGAAGCTCACGTCCTGCGTCGCATTCGTCAACATCTCGAACACTTCGGCTTTCTTCCCTTCGGGAATAATTGCAAGTTCACCGCGATCGATCGCTTCGCGGATCTGTGGCGCATAGCGCGCCAGATCAAAAAAATAGTTTTCCTCTTCAACCTCCTCTGGTGGCACGTTGTGGTATTGGCACTTTCCGTCCACGAGTTCTTTTTCGGTCACGAAGGCTTCACACCCAACACAATAGAGCCCTTTGTAGATACCCTTGGTGAGATCGCCTGCCGCCACCAATTTCTCCCAGAGTGCTTGCGCGCCCTTCCAATGCCGTTCTTTATCAGACGTGCGAATGAAGTCGTCGTACGAGATCTGGAACCGGTCCCAAAGCGCGCGAAATTCCCCCGCGTATTCATCAACAAATGCCTGCGGACTTTTCCCTGCCTTTGTGGCAGTGCGCACGATCTTGGCGCCGTGTTCATCGGTCCCCGTCAAAAAAAATACTTGCTTGCCCTGCGCACGATGGTACCGCGCCAAAATATCGGTAAGCACCATTTCATACGCATGCCCGATGTGGGCCGATGCATTCATATACGGAATTGCCGTGGTGATAAAAAACGTATCTTTCATAAAAACGATGGTAGAACTTACACCAGACTCTTCTTCTTTTGAATGTCCGCGGTGAGCTCCATCAACGCCGCGGCAAACGGCACTGCAAGAAGAATCCCGAGGAATCCCGCAAGCTTTCCTCCCACTAGAAGCGCGATGATGACCAAGATCGGTGGGACGCCCACCACCTTTTTGACCACAAGCGGATAGATCAGGTGGTTCTCAAATTGTTGAATGAGGACATATGCCGCACCGACCAAGAGCGCGAGCCCGCTCCCGCCCTGCACAAACGCAATGAGCACCGCGGGTACCGCGGCAATGATCGGTCCGAAGATCGGAATGATCTCAAGTGCTCCGGCGATCACCGCAAGCGTGAACGCGTATTCCACCCCGATGAGCGCCAAAAGAAGGTACACCAGTACGCCGACAATAAGCCCAAGGATGAGCTGACCCTGCATCCAGAGCCCGATCTTCTTCTGTGAACGACGCCAGAGGTCAACCGCGTAGTTGTGGTGTTCAACAGGAGTTACCACCTTGATGAAGGATTCGATGCCGCGCTCTTCGATCGCAAAGTAGAACGAAAGCACGATGATGAGGATGAAGCTAAAGATACCGCCAAAGACCGCGCCCACGAGCTCCCAAAAACCGCCCGAAAGTCCGGCGAGTGCGTCTTTTGCGCTATCAATGAATTCTTTGAGGGGGAGGGCTTGCGAGATCTCGCGAGAAAGATCTGTGGCGTTCCCTGCCGACAAACGACCAGTGTCTTGGATCGATTGCACATAGTTAGGCAGTGCCTCAAGGATTCCCGCTGATTCGCTTACCACAAACGGCACCACGAGATAGAACAGTCCGACGATCGAGACCAAAACCATTAAGTACACCGTGAGTACGGCGGGGATGCGCGGGACGCGATGCTTGGCAAGCCGTTTTGCTGCCGGCTCGATCGCAGAAGCAATCACAACAGAGGTGAGGATGATGAGCACGAGGTCGCTCAAAAGGTAGAGCACCTCAAGGAGTACGATAAAAAGGAGGACGCGAATGATGGCGCCCGTCGAGAAATTGATCGTGATGCCCCCTTTTTCACTCTGATTCATTCCTTGTATTGTAACGCACGGGGCACACAAGCGCAAAAGAGCTCTTTAAAATTCTTACTTCGGAAATGTGAGGAGCGATAAAAACTCGCTCTCTTTTTCAAAAGGACCAATGAGGGCAAGGTTGAGGGTTGTGTCTTTGAAGATGCTCTTCGCGACGCGACGAATGTCTTCCGGCGTGACGGCGCGAATACGAGTGGCGGTATCTTTCGCCGAAAGCATTTCTTTGGTGAGTACTTCCTGCATTCCATAAAAATTCGCCAGCGAGTCACTTGATTCAAGTTCAAGATAAAGGTGTCCGGTGAGATACATTTTCACCTTTTCAAGCTCCTCGCGCGAAACCGGCTCTCGGGTGAGGCGTGCCATTTCTTCCAGTGTTGCGCGTACGACATCTTTTGTCTGTTCATTCCCTGCGCCCACTGACACCCCAAAGATGCCGTGGTCAGTGGACGCGTCGTTCCATGCGCGCACGTAGTATGCGGCGCCCAACTCAGTACGAATACGCTGAAAAAGACGTGATGACATTCCCCCACCCAAAATCCCCGCAAGCACCTCAAGGACGAAGTGATCGGGGTGCGTGACTGGCTTTGCGCGCACACCCAACACAAGGTGTGTCTGGTCGGTTTCGCGCTTCTCGATGCGCGCCGCAGGCGCGCTCTGCTTGTCGAGCACTTTTTTCTTGCCGCCTTTCTTCCCCGCACTTACCCCTGCAAAAAGTTTCTGCACATCCGCCTTCACGGTACGCGGATCAATGGCGCCCGCAACCACTACAATCGTCGCCTCAGGTACATACTGTTTCCCTCGATACGCCATAAAATCCTCCCGCGTGAGACTGCGGACGATCTCCGGTGTACCCGCGATGTTCCACCCTGCCGGCTGATCGCCGTACAAAAGATTCATGAACACGTCGTGCACGTGACGGTGTGGCATATCCTCATACATGTTGATCTCTTGCACGATCACCCCTTTCTCTTTTTCGATCTCATCCGCCGGGAGCGTTGAATTGAGATAAATGTCAGAAACGATGTCGAGGAGTTTCGCCAAGCGCGATGCTTCACCTTTGGCGTAATAGCCGGTGTACTCCTGTCCGGTGAACGCATTGTACTGCGCACCGAGTCCGTCGAGCTCTTTGGTGATGTCGAGTGCACTAGGACGATTCGTTGTTCCCTTGAAGCACATATGTTCGAGGAAGTGTGAGAGGCCGTTGATGCGCTTGTCTTCATACTTTGACCCCGTCTCAACAAGTACGAGCACGGTTGCCGTCGGCGCATCCGCGATCGGGATCGTGACGAGGCGGATGCCATTCTTCAAGGTTGTTTTGGTTGCTTTCATAGATTTAATTCGTAGTGAGTAGTGGGCAGTGTAGCACAGCGGGCGCCGTCCGGGCAAAATAAAAGCGCGTCCTTGCGGGACACGCTTTAACGGAAACATCATTTATTTTTCGCGACACCTTCTTAATGCGACAAATGCTCAACATCCGAGAGAAGTACTGCACCGATCCCAATGACGAGGGCAAGAGAAGAAAGCACCAACCGAGCCAACGCAGATTCAGTATCTGGTATTGGGAGCGCCACCCCACATAGACCAAGTACCACAAGCCAGAAACCGACTTCTTTGAACATATCTATTCTCCTCTGTTCATTAAACCCGACAGGAACTTTTTTATCTTATACTCTTTTTTATGATTTCTATCAACTCGCTCACAGGGACGCGCCTCTGCTCTCCCGTATCGCGGTCGCGGAGGGTGATGGTGTCTTTGAGATCGGCGTTCTCACCAAGGGTATCAAAATCAACCGTGATGCAGAACGGTGTACCGATCTCATCCTGCCTGCGGTAGCGCTTGCCCACGTTGCCATTGTCATCCCACATCACCTGCGGGATCTCTGCCTTGAGTGCTTGATAGACCTCTCGTGCTTTTGCAACGAGCTCGGGCTTATTCTTCATAAGCGGAAAGACTGCTGCCTTGACTGGTGCCACACGCGGGTGGAATTTAAGATAGGTTCGCCCGCCCCCGCCAAGTTCGTCTTCTGCGTACGCAGAGAGCATCACGGCGAGCACGGTGCGATCTACACCAAACGATGGCTCGATCACGTGCGGCATGAAGCGTGTGCCATCTTCTTCAATATACGAAAGATCCACCGAACTTGCCTTGGTGTGACTCCCCAAGTCAAAGTCAGTGCGGTACGCGAGCCCGTAGAGTTCTTTTTGGCCGAACGGATACTCGAATTCAAAATCAATGGTGCGTTTTGAGTAGTGCGCAAGATCTTCCGGCGCGATATCAACCTCGTGCACGCGACTCGTGTCGATGCCGACCGCTTTGAGCCACTCCCCCATCGCAACACGCCACTCTTCGAACGCGCGCTCCCAATCTTCGGGACGCACGAAGTACTCGATCTCCATCTGCTCGAGTTCGCGCAAGCGGAAGATAAAATCGCGCGGTGTGATCTCATTGCGAAACGCCTTGCCCACCTGCCCCATACCAAAGGGAAGCTTCGGATGAAATGAGTCCACTACATTTTTAAAGTTGACGAACATTCCCTGCGCCGTCTCCGGACGGAGGTACGAAACTGACGACGAATCCTCCATCGCGCCCACACGCGTCGAGAGCATCATGTTGAATTGGCGCTCGGAACCAAGCGCGCCACCACATTCAGGACACTTGGTGCGGTCCGGAATCTGATCCGCGCGGAATCGCTTCTTGCACTTGGTACACTCCACAAGAGGGTCAGCGAACCCGGCAACGTGGCCGGTCGTCTCCCACACGCGACCATTCATAAGGACCGCCGCATCCATGCCGTACATATCATCGCGACCATCCACGAACATCTTCCACCAGAGATTCTTAATGTTGTTCTTGAGTGCCGTCCCTAGCGGACCGTAGTCATATGTCCCCGCAAGGCCTCCGTATATTTCGGAGCCCTGATAAATAAATCCGCGCCGCTTGGCGAGCGCGATCAATTTTTCCATTGTTGCCTGATGTTCCATGGGTGTTGTTTATTCGGTGACAAGATCGTGATTGCGCGGTGCGAGAGGGTCGGCAAAAAGACGCGTGGTGAGTGGTTGTTGTATACCAGAAAGCGGGCTACCGGTAAAGGTGTCCTTACCGGAAATTTGAATCTCCTCCGTAAGCGCTGGGGCTTGACTGATCTGGCTTATACTCGGCGTTATGCCCACCTGAAACGCAACCTCACGAGGAGCCGCCGTGATGCCCACGCCAGCCTTCACCGTACCCACGTCCCACACGATCTCCTGCCCTGTTGGGTTAGATAGTTTTTCCGAAGCCGGAGAACTAGTGCCCAAAAAGCGTGCATGGATCGGGAGTCGCGTGCGCACCACAACATCCTGCGCATCATTTGAAACATTCGAAACGGCGAGGATGATCGTGTATGTTGTTTCCTGCTCGGCACGCGGTGGAATCGGCCCCGTGTTCGTAAACGGATTACCGCCAAAGTAACGTGCCTTGGCACTCAGCGTAAGATTCGTATCTATCTTAATCGTACGCGTGATGAATGTATCGATCTGCTCCGGAACATTTGCGCTGGAAATGCTTCGTCCTCGTACCGACACTTCAAACACCACCGTCGGATTACGCAGACGCTTCCCTTGATCGGTGATAGGCGAAAGTGTTTTGAAAGAAAAACTAACTGTTCCACCATCACTGGGACCAACCACCGTGAGCTCTGGTACACCTTGTTTTGTCCAGATGATCGTATCTTCTTTAGAGTTATAGAATCCACCAGCATTCGAAGAAACCGTATACCGGTCAAGTGCGCTTCCTTTAAGTTTCACTGAGATCTCTGCGTCGACAATATTGGCGCCACCCGTACTCTTCCAGTCAAGGTCAACCCGAACGGCCTCACCTCCTGTAACCGATACCATATCTCCCTCCTGTCCATTCACTGCCGTCTCCACTTCAATGAATGGCTGCTTCACCATGATCGACTGCGTGGTGGCGTTGTATACCGTGCCGATCGCACGCTCATCACGATCACTCTGCTTGCCAAGCGTGATCGTAAATACTTTTTCCTGTCCGGCATCTCCTTCCATAACACCACGAATGTGCACTTCGCTCGAAGCACCTGAGACCACTTCACCGATACGCCAAAGGTTCTCGCCAAAGGTTGGCTCGGGAGACGAGCTTGTTCGCCGAAACCCTTGCGGGTAATCTATTTTGAGGAGCGCGCCCGGAAGTGACTTGTCGGTATTCGATTCGATCTTGATCGTCAGGTCGAATGCTTGCCCTGCACTCACTTCCTCTATCGAGGCAACGCTTATGTTCACCGGAGACGAGGTGATCGTAAATGCATATTCGTTCTTTGATTCCCATGTCGCGCTCTGTCCGCTAAAACGAAATTCGAGCACGATGGGGATCTTTTTTTCTTCTTTCTCTGCGCCGTACGGGACCACGCGAAGCTGTTTACGCAGTGTCCCTTCGGCCAGAAGCGTCTCTATGGGCAAACGCACCGTACCCTCTTCTGTTCCTTTGTCGGTCACCAGAGAAATTCCATCGGGAAGATGCAGGACCATTTCTCCTTGCTCGATCGCTTCCGTGTTCTTGTTACGCACCACCACATCGAATGCAAGCTCTTCCCCACCGCTTGCTGTTCCTGGACCCTCAATGCTAATGGAAACATTTTTACTTGAAATACCCGTCCCACGAAAAATGCTGATTGCCCCGATGATCACCGCGACCGCAAGAAATACCGCCGAGACATACAAAAGTCCTCGCGCAAAACGATTTGTTTTTTTCATGGCGTGCTCGATCTTTTCCGTACTGAAATCATCTGCACCAAAACTTTCTTCCGTCCAATCACGCTCAATATCGGGCTCCGTCTCGGCTTGTTCGAGCGCTTTCCGAATCGGGACTTCCTTAAAGTCCTGCGTATACATCTTCCTATTGAGCTCCTCGAGCGAGCTTTTCGGATCTTGTGGCATAGTTCATATAGTGTACCACACCGCACATCCTCATTCATCTCTGTGGTGGCGGGATTCTTACCGTTACAACTGGGACGCGCGCAGTGCGTCATTTACCGCGCGCACGAGCGTGCGCTGATGCACCCCAGCACGGGCAAGCACCTCGCTTCCCCACTCGGCCGCAAGTACCTCATTGTGAGATTCGTCGAACACGCCGTATCCGAGGTGTGCGAGCATACGCGCTGCAAAGGCCATCTCAAACAACTCGCGACCCTTGACCGCCTCGTCATGTTCTTTAAGGAACGTAAGAGCTCCCGATACCTCTTTATAGAGATCTTGATCGCATTCTTCTCCGTGCACTAAGCGACGCAAGAGTTGCGCCATGCGTGCGACCATGCGCTGTCGAGAGACGTCCTCTGGGGAGAACACCGCAATTTCGTCGGCGGCGGTAATACGCCACACATCGCGTCCGCGCACGAACGTCATCGCACCACGCGTTCCGACAGAGAGGTGTCCGCGCAGTTTTGATTTTGATGCGCGTGCACTTTGCGCGACCGCACCCACGAGCCCCAATTCGCGCGTCAAAATAAAATAGAACCGATTCGATTCACCGGTATCTTTTGACCCGAGCACGATTCCTTCGGTGTGATAGAGATGGTAGGCCATAGGTTACTTCCCAGTATAGGGACAATGTGCTGCTTCCCCAAGTACCCATTGCGCGTCAAGGCCATCCACGGTACCATACCGCAAAGAACACTCTCGTTTATAGGAGCCCTTGCCATGAGCACTGATGAAAAGATACTTCTTGAAGCCACGCTCTGCTTCCCTGTACGGGACGGCAACGTGCTTCTCGGGTTTAAGACGAGCAAGATCGGAAAAGATTGCTGGAACGGATATGGCGGCGGCATCGAAAAAGGAGAACGTGCCGTTGAGGCCGCGGTACGAGAACTTGGAGAGGAGTGCGGATTACGCACCACCCCAAACCATCTTGAGAAGATCGCGGTCGTCGATTTCCATAACGTGACCAGCGATGGAGAAATATTCACATGCCGGGTACACGCATACATCGTAACTAGCTGGGAGGGCGTGGCGCTGGAGAGCGATGAGATGCTTGCACCCACATGGTTCCCAGCGAACGCGCTGCCCACCAAGATGATGCTTGCCGATCAGTTCTGGCTTCCCTTGGCACTTTCAGGAAAAAAGATCGTTGCCGAGGCACACTACGGGCCACGCCAACAAACACTCCTTTGTGATGTCATTGCACGAGAAGTGACTGAGTTCCCTTAAAACCCGGGCGGACTATTCCCACAAGGAAT
>MHUZ01000015.1 GCA_001823605.1 Candidatus Yonathbacteria bacterium RIFOXYD1_FULL_52_36 | reverse complement strand
TCGGGCTGGTGTTCTGCGTTGAGTGCGTCGGGGTTCAAAATTACATTTCGTACAATCGTACTCGACTGGGGAAGCAGGCGGTGGACATTCTGCGAAGTGTGAGTACATGGATCAAGACAGGATCATTCTATCTTTCTGACATGTGCGCGGGAGAACAGCTCCCTCGCGGTGAGTATGTCGTGATGTACGGTCCGGCACCGAAACGCGAAAAGGTGAGCATCTGCGCCCGTCTCGGCGTCGATGAAAACATTCTCGAGTTGCGTTCGCCGTGGCTCTTGGGCATTGTGAAGAGTCCACAAGTTGAGCCGGGAACCCCAGTGATGCGCATCCGGCTTGATGGTGATTTGTCCGGCACACGGAAAGGCGGATTCGAGGTGAAGATCCTCGGGCGGGCGGAGTAAGGAGTTACGATACAAAAAGATAAAGATGTAAGCGCGGGTGTCTACGACACCCGCGTATTTTTTTTGTAAAATTTTTGCAAAAAAATAACGGAGGACGTGATGTCCTCCGTGGTGGGTGCTCAGCGTATGTTGAGCGTGAGTTGGTGCGGCTTGCGCTCGCGGACAGGGTACTTTCTTGGAACCCGGCGGCGATGAGAGCCGAGTTCTTTGCCGACGGCTTTGGCGAACAAGTTGTATCCCCTCGTGATTTGGTAGCGGTTGAGTACTTTCTTTAATGCGGGATGAAAACTCTCTCCTTGTTTCATCCATTCCGCTACCTCTTTCGCGATTGCCCTCACTTCAGCCTCTGTAGCGTCCATGGAACACTCCTCAAAATGTACCTAAGTTAATTATACCATATCCACAGAAAAATGCAAGTTTTGGGGCTGTGGATATCGTGAAATGTGCTACAATAACGAACAAGTCAGTATTCTCTATGTCCCAACAGCAATTCTTTAGCAATGCCATCTTCTGGATCGAGGTCGAAAAGATCAAGCCAAATCCGTACCAGCCCCGCCGCGAGTTTGACGAAGCGCGCCTCCGCGACCTCGCTGAGTCGATCCGTCAGTACGGCATCCTCCAGCCCCTTACGGTCACGCGCAAAGAAGTCGTAAAGCCTGATGGCGGTCTTGCGGTTGAGTATGAACTCATCGCCGGCGAACGCCGTTTGCGCGCGTCAAAACTTGCCGGTCTAAGTCAGGTGCCCGCAACGATCCGCACCGGCGATCCGGAAGACGACAATCGCATGAAGCTCGAGCTCGCGATCATCGAGAATCTTCAGCGCGAGGATCTCAATCCTGTTGATCGTGCCAAGGCATTTGATCGGCTTGCCAAGGAATTCAATTTTAAACACGTACAGATCGCAGCCAAGGTGGGGAAGAGTCGCGAGTACGTTTCCAATACGCTCCGTCTCCTCCTGCTTCCCGAGGACATGCTTCAGGCGCTCCAAGAGGGTAAGATCAGCGAAGGTCATACCCGCCCGCTCCTCATGCTCTGCGATCGCAAAGAAGAACAGGGCGCACTCTTTCGGGAGATCATGCTCAAGCGTCTCAATGTGCGCGAGACTGAATCCATCGCGCGCCGCATCGCCTTTGATAAGGTACGCAAAAAAGATCTCTTTGTTGATCCGGAACTCGTTGAGCTTGAAGAAGAGCTCACTGAGCGTTTAGGAACGCGCGTGCAGATCGAACGGCGTGAAAAAGGCGGCAAAGTCACGATCGACTTTTTCTCAACCGATGATCTACGTACGATGATTGAGGCACTCTCGAACGGAGGCAAGCTCGAAGATCTGGGTCTGCCGAAAGTGGCAGTCGCCGCATCTTCCGCAGAGATCGCGGAGGGGATGATGGAAGCTCCGAACCCGGACCCGAATGATGAGGCGGAGGATTTGTACGACATCAAACACTTCTCATTGTAAAAATGAGTAACAAAAAAACCGTCTCAAGAAATTGAGACGGTTTTTTTTGTTACTTCTTCTTTTGAATTGCCGATTTAATATGCCTTCGCGCCATGGTGGTTTTGGCGTGCTCGACCCACTTGTTTGACGGGTGGGCATCTTTGCGGATCTGGATCTCTACAATATCGCCGTTCTTGAGTTTGGTATCAATGGCAACCATTTTTGAGTTCACTTTAGTGCCGCCGATATGGTTGCCGATATCAGAGTGGATCGCATAGGCAAAGTCGATTGGCGTTGAGTCCTCAGGGAGGTCGATCACGTCACCCTTAGGCGTGAAGACGAACACGCGGTCCTTAAAAAAGTCCATTTTGAGGTTCTCGAGGTATTGATCACCCTCGCCTTCGGCCATATGTTTTTGGAGTTCAAGGATATCGTTGAGCCAGCCGAGCGACTTGTGCTGCTTGGTTCGCGCGCGCTTAAGGAACGAAAAAAGTCCCTCCTTGTACGCAAGGTGTGACGCAATGCCGTACTCTGCCGCCTGATGCATCTCTTCGGTGCGGATCTGGATCTCGGCAATGCCGCCGTCGCCGGTGAAGATCGTGGTATGCAAACTTTGGTAGCCGTTCGTCTTAGGGAGCGCGATGTAATCCTTCACACGGCCGGGGAGCGGGCGCCAGATGCTATGCACGATCCCGAGTACGCGATAACAGTCCGCTACGTTTGGGACGATGATCCGGAGCGCGACAATGTCATAGATCTTCTCGATATCCATTTCGTGGCGGAGAAGTTTTTTGTAGAGGCTGTAGAGATACTTGACCCGACGGTCAACGGTGAAGTGCACGAATCCTTCCTTCGCCAATTCTTTTTGGATCGAGCGTTGCACTTTCTCGACGTGCTTCTCGGTCACCTTGCCGTGTTCTTTGAGGATCTCGCGCACTTTTTTGTATTCATCCGGATATGCGTAGGGGAATGCGTAGTCTTCAAGTTCACCCTTGAGACGCCCCATACCAAGACGGTTGGCGAGTGGCGCAAAAATCTCTATGGTTTCAAGCGCGATGCGCTGCTGTTTTTCTGGCTTAGTGTGCCCTCCGAGTGTCTTTACGTTGTGCAGGCGATCAGCAAGTTTGATCAATAGTACGCGCGGGTCCTCGGCAGTCGCAATGAAGAGTTTGCGCATACTCTCAACATGGCGCTCGAGTCCGCGGTATTTGAGCTTGCCGAGTTTGGTGACGCCCGTAACGAGGAATGTGATGTTCTTGCCGAATTCGCGCTCGAGGTCTTGCTCGGTGACTCCGGCGTCCTCGAGAACGTCATGGAGGAGCCCTGCGGAGATCGTTTGTGCGTCCATGCCAAAAAGGGCGAGGTTCTTGCCGGTCTCGAAGGTGTGCACGAAGTAGGGGTCACCCGTGAAGCGCTTCTGGCCTTCGTGCGCGCGTTCGGAAAACGCGTGCGCTTTGGTGATGAGCGCTCTTGCCGCCGCGTCAGGCGGTGTCCTCATAGCATCGAAGATTCCCTTGACTTCAGTCATATTATTCATTATAGTTATCTATAGAGAAAAGTAAACAGTAACCATTGAAATCAGAGGGAGATTCGGAATGAGTACAAATATCGGTGAGCGAGGGAAGCACGTGAAGATGGTAATTGCGCTCGTGAAATGGAGAAAAAGGCGATTCCCTGTTATACCTGTGGATGATGCCGGCATTGAGCGAGCGAGTCGTTTCGTCCATTACTACAGAACTCTTCCCGAGGAATCAGAGCAGTGTGTGCATGTCTGCCCGCAGTGCTTCGTCTATCAAGAAGTTGCACATGCATCGGTCGTGCCGGCTGACTGCGGTCACTGTGGCATTCAAACCTTTCACGCTCCTGGATTTGTCTTGGAGGCGGTCATCACTGACACTAGCGATATTGAGTACGACCTGAGGCAAAGTTTCAGGGGCCATTGCTAAAACGATACCCAAGGACAAACCCCCGCGCAATGCGGGGGTTTTTGTTTGACTTTGATCATTATTTCTCCTATGGTTATCTTCAGAAAAGATACACTGGAGATGGTGAATGAAAACTGAAAACCAACCACGCCCCGAACGGTGTTCGTTCTGCAAACTCACGGTCATAGGCAGTATGAGCAAACACAGCGTTCAATGCCTGTCCCGGAGAAGGCGACGGACACTACGGCTCCCATTTGTTAACCCACCACTTGATCCAACGACTCCCGTATGCGATGAGACGCTTATGTCGCGCCTCCGTGACTTCGGCGACTTTTGCGCCTCGCTTACTCCAGAACAATTCGAATGCGTGTACGTGTGTCCGGTGTGCATCCAATTTGTTCAGTATGAGACGGCGCCGGTCATTGTACAAAATCTTGTGTGCCCACACTGTGGTGTTGCGATGCGTTCCGGCAAGGATGCTTTTGAACAGGCGCTTGCTGAGGCGACTTCCGAGGAACCTGGATGCTGACCTCAATCAAAAACCCCCGCGCAATGCGGGGGTTTCTTCATTTCTATTTTTTCTTTGCAGGATTATCGAGCTTGTGCGGATTGTGATTGGGGCATTTTTTGTCCGAGCAGCGTTCAGGAATCGTTTTGGTTCCTTCCATCATGAGCGAGCCACAGGTGGGGCAGAGGTTGCCGGTTGGCTTTGCTTTGATCGCATACTTGCAGTCAGGGTAATTTGAACAGCTGTAGAAAATACCGAACCGTCCGCGGCGCTCCGCCATTTCGCCCGATTTACAGACAGGGCAGGCGACACCTGTACCTTTGATCGGCGTGGCTTCCTTTTTGATGTACTTACACTTGGGGTAGTTTCCGCAGGCGACAAATCGTCCAAAGCGTCCATCGCGTTCAAGTAAGTTGCTCTTGCCACACTTGGGGCAGAGCTCGCCGGTGTCCTTCGGTCCCTCCAGTTCGGTGCCGTCCTCAGTGCGTGCACCGGTACAGTCGGGGAAGCGCTCACAGCTCATGAACTTTCCGTTACGGGAAAGTTTAATGACCATCTTGCCGCCGCAGAGCGGGCAGGTGAATTGTGGGGGAGCATCGCCCAAGGTCGTTATCTTTTCGATCGACTCTTTTTCCTTGATCTCCTTGGCGAACGGCGTATAAAAATCTGCGAGCGTTTTTGCATACTCGCGCTTTCCTTCGGCAATATCATCAAGCTCGTCCTCCATGTCTGCCGTGAACGTGTCGCTGATATAGAGCGAGAAGTGTTCTTCAAGGAAGCCACTCACCACTTCGCCAGTGTCAGTCGGTTTGAGCGATCGGCCCTCCTTGGTCGCATATCCGCGATCAAGGAGCGTCTTAATGATGGATGCATACGTGGACGGGCGTCCGATACCGCGCTTCTCGAGCTCTTTGACGAGACCTGCTTCAGAATACCGTCCGGGCGGTTCAGTGTGCTTCTCCTCCGCCTCAAAGGCGCGCATCGAGAGGGCTTCGTCAGCCTTTACGAGCGGAAGCTCGGTGTCTTCACCACGTGCATCAGGATCAGCGAGGAGCCATCCGGGGGAAAGCGTGCGTGATCCCGTTACGGTGAATGCAGGAATGTTCTCATCAGGAACACGTCCGTAGACCGTGGTCTTGAGGAGCATGGCATCGTTCATTTGTGACGCGACAGTTCTCTGCCAGATGAGCCGGTAGAGTTTTTTGTCTTCGACCGATACGCCGGCATCCATTTTTGACGGATCGGTAGGACGGATCGCTTCGTGCGCCTCCTGAGCGTTCTTTACTTTTGTTTTGAATTCTCGTATCGAGACCATGTCTTTCCCGTACTTTTGCGAGATCACTCCCGCGATGGCACTGACCGCGTCTTTCCCGAGCGTGGTGCTGTCGGTACGCATGTAGGTGATAAGCCCTTTTTCATAGAGAGATTGCGCGACGCGCATCGTGCGCGAAGGGGAGAGGCCGAGGCGCGAGCTTGCCGCTTGCTGAAGCGTCGAAGTGGTGAACGGTGCGCGCGGAGAGCGCGAGGTCTCGGTTTCTTTTACTTCGGCAACACGCCACGGGCCGGCCTTTGCGGCGGCGCGGATCTGCTCCATGCGTGCCTCGTCGCGCGGTTCTTCGGTGCAGGTGAGGGTCAGGGTGTCGCGGCGCGCGGTTTCAAAAATGCCGTAGATTTTGAAGTACCGCTCAGGAATAAATGCGCGGATCTCTCGCTCACGCTCAACAATGATGCGGAGCGCGGGGGACTGCACGCGTCCCGCGGAGAGGCCATAGCGTACCTTTTTCCAGATGAGTCCGGAGAGGTCGTAGCCCACAAGGCGGTCGAGTACGCGTCGGGCCTCCTGTGCGCGGCGCAGATCCTGATCAATAGTACGCGGATGCTTGAGCGCTTCCTCGATCGCATTTTTAGTGATCTCGTGGAAGGCGAGGCGCTTAGGCTTCTTTAGGTCGCAGAGTTCTGCCAAGTGCCATGCGATCGCCTCACCTTCACGGTCGGGGTCGGTCGCGAGGAATACTTCGTCAGCTTTTTTTGCAAGTTTTTTGAGTTCGCTCACGACCGCTTCTTTTCCTGGCGAGATCTCGTAGTGCGGCTTGAAATCATTCTTGATATCGATCGCTTTCTTGTTCGATTTAGGAAGATCGCGAACATGGCCGACGCTCGCTTTCACGGTATAGCCTTTGCCGAGATACTTCTCGATCGTTTTTGCTTTTGATGGTGACTCGACGATCAGTAATTTCATAATTCATTAAGTAGTACTACAGGTGTATCTGATTTGCAAACTTTGGTGGGGAAAGCTTTTAAAAAGAAACGCCGGTTGTCGTGTGCGACAACCGGCGTGATGGTGATGCTGTTGAACGAAACTAATGAGACGCACACTTGTTCGGTGGCGCGAGCCACACGGTGTACGATTCGCCTTGGCGTGCGATGGTCCACTCCGCCGGGTTATACGCGCTAGTTCGCGTAACGCTGTAATTGCGAACATAGGCGGTTCTTCCCGACTGACCGGCAAGCGCGGCGGCATCGGCGGGGTTTTCGACGGTGGTGACCAGTTCATTCCGACCAAAACATTCGGACGCGTGTATGGTCGGCAGAATGCCGATGGAACAGCATGTGGTCAATAGTGCGATCAACAGGGAGCGCGTATTCATCGAGGTACCTCCTCTTGGTGGGGAACAGGTGGCAAAAGCCGTAGTGAGCATGCTACGGACTGAGTGCAATATCAAGGGTGTGCCAAAATGGATTAGAGCCCGATGCGCACCATACCCAGCTCTTCTTTAATAAGCCCCTTGATCTCCATTGCCGAAAGCAGCACGATCGCGTCGCGGGCGGGGAGTTTGAGCGCGCGGATGAGTTCATCACGCGTGATGGGTTCGCGCAGGAACGCGATCACACGCTGTTCTTCAGGGGAGAGGTGCGAGAGGTCTAACTGAGTGCTTGTGGTACTGCGCTCGAATCCGAGCGCATCGCGCAGATCATCGGCCGAGGTAATCGGCGTTGCGCCTTGGCGGATGAGCATGTTGGTCCCGCGCGCCGTTGGCGTGTGGATCGCACCTGGTACCGCGAAGACGTCGCGATTATAATCGACTGCCATACGTGCCGTGATGAGCGTTCCGGATTTTTCCTCCGCTTCGATCACGAGCACTGCACGCGAGAGGCCGGCCATGATGCGGTTGCGCTGAGGAAAGGTCCACGTTGCGGCCCGCATATCAGGATCGTATTCAGAGAACAGTGCGCCACCGTGTTCAAGGATTCGACGCGCGAGCGAGAGGTTGTTGCGCGGATAGAGCACCGCATCCGAGAGTCCTGATCCGGGTACGGCAACGGTCGCAAGTCCCGCATCAAGCGCCGCTTCGTGCGCTATGGCGTCGATCCCCAGGGCAAGACCGGATACAATAATAGTATCAGTGCCGGAAAGGCCCTTAATGAGTGCACGGCATGCGTCACGGCCATAGGAGGTGGCAGCGCGTGAGCCGACCACGGTCAAGACCGGGCGGTCGAATGAAGGGAGCATACCGCGAACCCAGAGCTCTTTAGGGGGTTGGGGGATCTCGAGGAGTTGCGGAGGAAAGTCTCCGGGATCAAGCGCGGCGATGTCACGGTGCATAGTGTACGCATTCTATCATGGTGACACTTTGAATTACGAACCTATCTTCTGCTGCGGTCTCCGGGAGCACGCAATCTCATCCCTCATTCTCGCTTTGGGTAGCTGTGCTACGACAAAGCTCGGCTTCAGGCGACCTTGCGTGCTCCCGGACCCCTCGCGACGAACCTAGTTTCGTAATTCAAAGTTTGCTATGATGGGCGAATGTTAGATATCAAATTCATTCGCGAAAACGCCGACCTGATCAAAGAGGCGGCCCGCAAGAAAAAGATCGACTTCGATATTGCCGAGCTCCTCTCGGTGGATGATGAACGCCGCACCGCACTCGCCACGTTCGAGGAGATGCGTGCCAAGCAGAATGCGGCGAGCGAGGGTGTGAATACAGCCGCGACGGCCGAAGAGCGCGTGAAGCTCATCACCGAACTCCGCCTTCTCAAAGATGACATCGCAAAAGCCGAGGACAAACTCAAAGAAGTGATGAAGCGCTGGCAGCTCCTCATGGTGCGCGTGCCGAACATCCCTGACATGTCAGTCCCAGAAGGTGATTCTGATGCGGACAACAAAGAAGTGAAGGTGTGGGGAGAAAAAACAAAATTCTCATTCACGCCCAAGAGTCATATCGAGATCATGATGAAGCATGACATGGTTGACCTCGAGCGGGGAACCAAAGTCGCCGGCTTCCGCGGGTACTTCTTAAAGAACGATGGCGCACTGCTTTCCTACGCGATCTGGCAGGCCGCACTCGCGCACTTTATGAAGAAGCAGTTCGTTCCAATGATCGTGCCGTCGCTCGTGCGCCGCGAAGCATTCTTGGGAACAGGGTATTTACCTCAAGGTGAAGAAGACCTCTACAAGACGCAGGACGGAGACTATCTCGCCGGCACCGCAGAAGTGGCGACCATGGGCTACTACATGGACGAAGTCCTGGTAAAGGAAGATCTGCCCAAGCGATTCCTCTCGTTCTCGCCATGCTTTAGGCGCGAGGCGGGAAGTCACGGCAAAGATGTAAAGGGACTCATCCGTGTGCACGAATTTTTTAAACTCGAACAGGTGGTTCTTTGTGAGGCAAGCCACGAGCAGTCGGTCACTTTCCACGAGGAACTCAATCGCAACACCGAAGAGTTCATTGAGAGTCTGGGCATTCCATACCACACCGTGGTGAACTGTGGCGGTGATCTTGGTTTGGGACAGGTAAAGAAGTACGACATCGAACTGTGGGTACCGCTCGAAGAGACGTATCGCGAGATCAGCTCCGCATCGTACTTCCACGACTTCCAAACGCGCCGTCTCAATATTCGCTACAAGGATGCTGAAGGGAAAATGCGCTTCGCGCACTCGCTCAACAGCACGGCGATCCCCACACCGCGCCTCCTCGTATCGCTCATCGAGAACTATCAGCAGGAAGATGGGTCGATCGTCATCCCTGAAGTTCTCCGTCCTTATATGGGCAAAGACAAGATCGGATAGGGCTTTTAGATTCGGCGAATTTCCGCGCTGCCTTCGTCGCTCGTGTTGTCACCGTAACTAGAGTACGCCTCCAACCCTCGCTCCTCTGCGCCTCGAACTTCATCCGAATCTGAAAGCCTTGGTTAATACATATGACACCCCTCAATAGAACCTCTCGAGACATTCTGAACACGCCGGCACGCGCCGCGCGCAAAAAAGAGAAGCGCAAGCACCTTGCCCGCATTGCGGTGTTGCTGGGTGCGGTCGCTCTGGTCATCATGGGGCTTCTTTCTTGGGGTGCGCACCAGTCATCGGTCCGCATTCAAACCATCGTGGCTGAAGGGAATCGGGTGGTCTCCACAGAAGAGATCGAGCGCGTGGTGCGCGAGGCGATCGAAGGGAAGTACATTTTGCTTTTCCCACGCGACAATGCATTTTTGTACTCAGAACAGCGGATCGAACGAGCACTCCTCACCACCCACAAAGATCTCAAATCAATACGCATCTCATTTGAGGGGCTTACCGAGCTCTCAATCAGAGTGACGGAACGGGAGCCCAAGGCGCTCTGGTGCGGCGAGGCGATCACCCGTCCGAGCGGATCATGTTTTTTCATGGACGCGCAGGGGCTGGTGTACGCACAGGCACCTGATTTTTCTCCGGGCGCATACCGGGAGTTCTATGGATCGCTTACGTCCACGGCGCTTGCCGATGACGAGTCATCGCCTTTGGGAAACCAGTTCTGGACAAGCGAAAAACTCACGGCTGCCTCAGCACTCGCAGATCGCATTGATGCACTGGTGTCACCGGTGCGCTCATTCTCGATCGAAGATTTGGCAGGTGAGATCGTACTGGCAGGCGGCGGAACCATCATCCTGAATGGTGATCAGGCGATGGACCGCTTACCGGACATCCTTGAAGCGGCAGTGAGTACAAAAAAAGGAGAAGGGAAGGATATGGTAACGATCAACTACATTGACCTCCGCCTCGCAGACACGGCCGGTAAAGTCTATTTTAAATTTAACGAGTAAGGCTTGTTGAGCCGACACTTCGTGATATAGTGCGACCCATGCAGAAAAGCTTCTGGCACAATTTACCAAAACCATTTATGGTCCTTGCGCCGATGGCAGATGTCACCGACGTCGCCTTCCGCGGAATCATTGCAGAACATAGTCGTCACGGACAGCCGGGTGGCGGTCCTGATGTGTTCTATACGCAATTTGTTTCGTGTGACGGACTCTGTTCACCGGGGCGCAAAGCGCTTCTGCACGATCTTCGCTACAACGAGATCGAACGCCCGATCGTCGCCCAGATCTTCGGCTCAAATCCGGATACCTTCCATGAAACAGCACAGCTCTTGGGGGAGCTTGGGTTCGATGGCATTGATATCAACATGGGATGCCCCGACCGCTCAGTAGAAAAGCAGGGCGCCGGCGCCGCGCTCATCAAAGATCCCGCCCGTGCCAAAGAACTCATCCGCGCCGTAAAAGCGGGAGCACCGAATATTCCGGTGTCGGTAAAGACACGCGTAGGATATAACAAAGACGAACTCGATCGCTGGCTCCCGCAAATTTTGGAAGAAGAGCCAGCCGTGGTGACGATCCACGCACGCACGCGCAAAGAAATGTCCAAAGTGCCTGCACGCTGGGAGGATGTGAAGCGCGCGGTGGAGATCGCCCGCGGGTCAGGCACGCTCATTGTCGGCAATGGCGACGTGGAAACAGTCGCGCAAGGTGAACAGCTCGCGGCAGAGAGTGGCGCTGATGGCGTGATGATCGGCCGCGGCATCTTCGGCAACCCGTGGCTCTTTGATCGCACCACCACGCGCGAAGAGATCCCACTTGCAGAACGCTTACGCGTGATGGTTCTCCACACCAAACGCTTTGAAGAACTCTTGGGGAATGTAAAGAACTTTGCGATAATGAAGAAGCACTACAAAGCGTACGTTACGGGATTTGATGGCGCGAAAGATCTACGCATTCAATTGATGGAAGCAAAGAACGCCGCAGAAATAGAGTCCATGATCACTGATTTTTTGGACGGTCACCCTTATGAAACTCGCCTTTACAACGAAGAATCGTAACCTCCGCTTTGCGACGCTCGCCGCGATCTTCCTTCTTGTTCCGTTCTCATCGGTGTTCGCTACAGAAGTTGGGTTTCCCACGCGCTCGGTGTGGTTCTCAAAGGAATCATTGGTTGCCGGGGAAACAATTTCGATCTACACATTTCTCATAAATACAGCAACGGATGCAACTTTTTTGGGCACGCTTGAATTTCAAGATAAAGGTGTGGCAATAGGGACGACAGGCTTTTCGATAACTCCAACAGAGCGGTCAAAGATCATCTCGATCAACTGGAATGTTACCGCAGGGGATCACGAGATCTCAGCGCATATTGTGGATGCTCGTCTTGCGACGGCCACAAGCACTGCAACGGTTGCCCCGATAGCACCGCGTACCGAAGTCCGCACTCTTACGGTCGTTGCCCCCGCTCCGGTGCCGGCCCCCGTGACTGCAAGTACGACGGCCTCCACCACAAAAACACTTACGGAGACCATTGATCAGTACGTCCCCACCGCAGTAAAAGATGCCGTGGCCCCCGCAGGGAATATGCTGGAGCAGGCGCGCTTGCAGGGAGTATCCACAATCACCAAACTCACCGAAGCAAACAAGACACGCATTGATGAATTGCGCGGAAGAACCGCACCAGCCACAACGACCGCTGTTCTTCCATTCCCAGAGGCAGGGCTTGCCAGCACCACAACGAACCAATCGGTCATCCCGCCGCGCGTAGAAACTCCATTTCGGTATGTATACTGGGGAGTTCTGACGCTGGTGAGCTTCCTGTTTACTCTCAAAGCACTCTTTTACATTGTTGCTCTCGGATGCTTCGTTGCGCTCGTGCGCGGCACGTGGCGCTTCATCCGCCGCAGGAGGGGAATATAGTATGGTTGCACCGAGGGTATCTACCCTAGTATACTGATTCCATGAATGAGGTCGCGAAATCAGACATATTTTTTGTGATCACCACGATCGCGGTGGTCGTGGTGACAGTTGTGTTTGTAGTGGCGCTCTTGTACCTCATCAAGATCCTGCGAGACTTCAAACAAGTTTCAGGCAGGGTAAAGGAAGAGAGCGACCGCATTTCAAAAGATCTCTCTGATCTGCACACTGCGGTGCGCGAACAGGGCGCGCGCGTGGCGCAAGCAGTGAGTTCGTTTGGAAGCAAGAAAAAACGAAACGCACCTAAGAAGGAAACCAAGGAAGACGTCGAGTGATTTTTATAACATAGTCAAGAACATATTATGGCAAAAAAACAAACAAACAGTTCAGGTGCAGGTGCATTGGTTGGTCTCGCGGCGCTCGCTGCAGTGGCGGCAGGCGGATATTTTTTGTACGGCAAAGACGGTGCCAAGAATCGTAAAAAAATAAAAGGATGGACACTCAAAGCAAAGGGTGAGGTGCTCGAGAAGGTCGAGAAGTTGAAAGAAGTAAGCGAGCCGGAGTATCGCAAGGTGGTGGATGCTGTCGCGGCAAAGTACGCAGCAGTGAAGTCGATCGACCCAGCAGAGGTGGAGCAGATGGCCAAGGAGCTCCATGGTCACTGGAAGAATATCAAACGCTCAATTGCTCCTGCTCCGGCAAAGAAAAAGACCGTAGCAAAGAAGCCAACAGCGAAAAAGGCAGCACCAAAGAAAGCGAAAGCATAGGAGAAAACAAAAACACCCCCAAGTAGGGGTGTTTTTGTTTAATTTGACCCTGGGGACAAGTCTAGTGGACAGAATCTAGGAGAGGTGTAGCATTACAAGAAAGGAGCTGTTCATTAGGATTTCATTATAACCACGAGAGGGAGGTGATGTATGCACGCATTGCGTAACACCAAGGTGTTCCCCAGCCCGACAGGTTTTCGGAAGAAAATTACGAATGCATGTGAAGCATCAACACGATGGCGCCAGCACACCGAGAAGAAGCTTGCGCACCTTGCGGGCAACATCCTGAGCAAATCACCGTTGGTCATTTGGGCGTATATAGCGCCTTTCGGATTGGCGGTCAGCGCTTTGTTCGTATGGCTGTTGGCTGATCGATTCGTTCGCTGTTTCGGTGCCCCGGCGCCGATAATGCCGAACTAAGTATTTTGAAGAAATAATCGCCTCCTCCGAGCGCACAACTTGTTGTTTGTGCGATTCCACCCCCGCCTTTCGCGGGGGTGGCCTTTTTTTTGGTATACGCAAAGCATATACTTGGTTCGTTCGGTCGAAATGCAAATGGCAATTTGCATTTCTCCCTCACTGCCAAGTATACTGACCACACAACCGTTATGAGCACGAAACAAAGCGACCACCAAGCACTCTATCGCAAGTATCGCCCCAACGCATGGGACGAGGTGCTAGGACAAGACCACGTGGTCAAGGCACTCACGGGCGCCATCGCTCAGGGCAAGATCGCGCACGCGTATCTCTTCGCCGGATCGCGCGGTACGGGCAAGACATCCATCGCGCGTATCTTTGCGCGTGTGATCGGCACGAGTGATACTGATTTAAATGAGATTGACGCCGCATCCAATCGCGGTATCGATGATGTGCGCGCACTTCGCGAAAGCGTGCAGACGCTCCCGTTTGAGTCGCCGTACAAGGTGTACATCATCGACGAGGTGCACATGCTCACCAAAGAAGCATTCAACGCGCTCTTGAAAACTTTGGAAGAGCCACCGCATTTCGTGATCTTTATTCTCGCCACCACCGAGCTTAACAAAGTGCCCGAAACGATTGTCTCGCGCTGTCAGACTTTCACCTTCAAGAAGCCGACACAAACGATCCTGAAAGAACTCGTACTCGATGTGGCACGTAGAGAAGGGTACAAGATCGACCCCGCATCAGCAGAGCTCGTCGCGCTTTTGGGCGATGGCTCATTCCGCGACACGCACGGCGTGTTGCAGAAGGTGCTTTCCTCAACAGAAGGGAAGACGGTGACCCCAGACGAGGTCGAGCGTATTACCGGCGCGCCGAAGACCGTGCTGGTGAATGACTTGCTGGTCGGCGCCGCAACAGGCGACACCGAGAGAGCGCTTCAGGCAATTCGCACCGCACGCGATGAGAATGTGGATATGAAAACATTTGCCAAGCTTCTCTTGCGCAAGATGCGCGCCGCGCTCCTCATGCGTTTTGATGCGGGATATGCCTCGCGCATGGCAGAAGAGTTTACCGAAGAAGATGCCGGATTTTTGAAAAAACTTGCGGGAGACAAAACCGCACGTCTCACGAGCGACACCGTGATTGCATTTCTTGATGCACATGATCGCATCGGCTCATCAGCGATTCCTGAACTCCCACTTGAGCTTGCGGTGATACAACTTGTCGAAAAGAAATAATGAGCATCCTATGGAAAATAGTTTGATTAAAAGATATATAGCCGAAGCCGAAGCGCACGGAGCAGGTATCCTAGAAGAGAATTCAAAAAAATCGAATCAGTCGTACGATAATTTACAAAAAGTTTATTTGGAGATAAAAAGTCTCAATAGATTGGAGGACTTAAAAATCCTTCTCGGGCACGGCAATTCCTCCGTTCGTGTTTGGGCGGCCACACACCTACTACCAGTGAGTGAGGAAGATTCACGTAGCACCCTTAATGATGTCGCAAAAGAAGTAACACCAATTGGTTTTAACGCGCAAATGATAATAAATGAATGGAATGCGGGAAAATTGAAACCTTGATTTTCTTAATAGAGGGCGTATGCTTATTATGGGAAGGTAGGTTGTACCATCTGAGCAGTCAAAGGAGGTGCCCTATGTTCGCATGCACGAAATGTCGCGGCAAGAAAGGGAACACCGTGTGCAGCCAATGTCACGGAACAGGCAAGGTTGTACGCAGTGATGCACTCGACGTCCTTGAAGCACCCGGCCTAGAACTTCAGTTGGTCGAGGCCTCAACAACGCCACACAAAGCGCCGGCATGGCATCCGGCACTCGGAAAATTCCCGGGTCTCCACTAAGTAAGTAAGTGAGACCCACAACCAACCCTGGTGCTTCGGCGCCAGGGTCTTTCATTGGGAATGTTCCTCGCGTTGTTTTTGGGCCTATTTTGTTGTAAGTTGTAGGGGTTAGTTTGAAGTATTGGGGGATCGTCTAATGATAAGCAAAGCTTGCTTGCTGCGCTCGCTCGGAAAATCAAAAGTGTTCTGCAGAAATCGTGCGTACTGCTGGGGGATCGTCTAATGGTAGGACAGCGGCCTTTGGCGCCGTTAATCTAGGTTCGAGTCCTAGTCCCCCAGCAGTGAGCAGGATAGAACACTTTTGATCTGCGCTCGCTCGCTTGCAAGTAGGACAGCGGCCTTTGGCGCCGTTACTCTAGGTTCGAGTCCTAGTCCCCCAGCTAAGTCGTGCTAGGTTATCCCGCACAAGGAGCGTCGTTTAGTAAGTTCAATCAGAGCGATACAATTAAAAAATGGAGTACATCATACCCTCAATACAAGAGTTTTTTCATACGCTCGATAGCCACAACGGATTAGTGACGGTGCTGGGCTGGTGGACCGTATTCCTCTTGGGAATTTGGGCCGCAAAAATTCAGCAGAGGAATAGTGCCAGGCTTGAGATATTTAAAGATCTCAACAAACTGAAATCAGAAATTGATAAATCTTCCATAGATCTTGGTGTTTTGTTGTCCAAGTTTTCTTTACCTTTTCTGACCATGGAATGGGCAGAAAAAGGTAGTATTGGGCTCGGTGAAGGCAAAAGGCCGGGAGAACTCTGGTTAGAAAACAATAGGAAAATTCTTGATGCACTTTCGCTTTTCGAGGAAAAGAATCAAAACTTTTTAAATGCGGCCAATACGTGGATTTCCATAATGCCTCGACTAAAAACATCTAGGAATATTCTTGCCGCAGAGTTTAGTGGTTTATCTAGGACATTGTGGGCCTATGTACAGTTCCATATGAGTCAAACGACAAATGAATATGATTGGAAGAAATGGGATCGAAAACAGATAGAGGCCGAGACTGAGAGAGTGAGGGCTGAATTTAATAAAGTTGCAATCGGTTTCCTAAATGACTTTATGGACTTACTCCATGATGAGCTGATACGACCAATTTTTGCGATAAATAAAGTTAGACGAGAAGATTTTAATTATGTTCAACCAATGGAAGCCGAAACCTTAACCGAAAAAGGCATCAAGGTCATCAAGTATCAGACAACAGAAATTGCGATGTTGTTTAAGCAAAAAAGAGAAAAGCCGACGGAACCCAAGCAGGAGTCGTAATGAGCAGTATGGCTGAAGAACGCAAGCAAATAAAAGAAAAAAGAAAGTTATAGAATTGGAACAGGAAATTCCTTTTTAGTAAATTAATAAAAATTCTCTATGATCAAATATCTTTATCATCAAGATGGAAGTCCAGCAGGTTTTTTACAAAATCGATTTATCTATGATATGCAGGGTAGTCCAATTGGCCAATTAAATGGAACTCATGTGCATAGGTTATCAGGTGGATATGTGGGTGAACTCGATGACGATATGGTTTTTGATAAACGTGTGGGTAATTTTGGAAATATAGGGCATTGTGGTAATCCGGGTAATGCTGGGGCACCGGGTCACCCGGGAAATCGAGGTAATAGAGGTTATACAGGCTTTGAAGAGGTGTTTAATCACTTATTTGAATAAACAAATTTGTTCTATATCGTCCCAGACGGCCAGCAGTGGGCGCAAGCAGCCAGGCGGGAATGCCAAACCTGACGCCTGTTGTTCAATACAACTGGGGAGGCTACATTGAGGACTCCGTGGATTGAATAGTAATTATGGCAATCGAAACTAGAATCGTCACATACCTTGCATACTCGGAACTACTCGACTCTTTCGAAAGAGGTGGTATCGTTATTCCTGTAAATACATTGAAGACGGTTGAAGATTTTGAAGCGCAGATTGAATACTTGCTTCACGAGATGAACCCGATCGAGCTGATCCAATTCAGCTCTTTTCTGAATATGATTTGCCAGACACGAGATACCGATTCGACTATGGTCAGGGGCGTCTCTCTTCTTGAAGAGTCAGGTGTTATTGCCAAGGGCAGGGGCTTCTCAAACAAGATTGTTTTTCATAGGGAGAATCTACTAAATCTTATCGGACAAATTCTCTCAAAGAAATGGCAGGGCAACCAACAGCTAACGGGACCGGAACATGGAGCAAATCATAAGAAATACTCTGAAGCTATTCTCTTGAACAACGAGCTTTTAAATACTGAGATTAATGCTGATTCGGCAAAAGGGATTTTTCTCAGAGATCATTTTATAAGGGAATGGCCTCACTACTATCTTCCGGAAATCGCCCGCCTCATCTATAGCCACCGAATCGTTCGATATCGATATTGCTACGAAACACTTCTGGCGACCTTAGATGCTACCAATAAATCGGAAATGGAAGCCGGATTATCTGCTTTCGAACAAAACGCAGGAGTGTCTCTTTCCTCATACATGAAAGTGCTCAGTGGCCTATATGCATGGTTTTTTGAAGTTCCTCTCCAGAATGAGGAGAATCCTCCTGCTGCTGGCCACCTGAGATTGGGGTTTGATTTCCAAAATATCAACTCCTTTTATATCCAAGCCTCGCAGTTTCAACAGGACCCTTCATTCATAACTACAATCAATCTTCTTTCGAGAGACATCAACGCTCTCAGGGAGGCTTCTGACCAAGAGGCAATAAGGACTCGCGACCCAATAATGGGCTATAATAAGAGCGTTCGCATATTTTTTGATAATCCGATTTTCAAGATATCGGACGGCCTGTACTGCATTACGGATTTGAAATTCATTGTTGAAAACGTATGTGGTGGCTTGCTCTGGCGCGTGAAGAGTGAGGGGAACCCGCAGAACTTCAAGTCAGCGTATGGACGCTTAATGGAGAAGTATTTTCAGTTCCTCATCAGTAATATTTTCAAAGGTGCAACAATAGATTTCGGTGAACACGCAGGGGCAGACGCTGTCGTTGAATATAAAGACAAGGTTTTTGTCATAGAATTCACGACGGAGTACTACAGATTTTCTTCCTTGTACAATCCTACTTTTGATGCGTTTCTTGATGACGCCCACCGCCTCCTTTTCAATACCGGCCAAGATGATCCGAAGGCAAGGAACAAGAACGACAGGGGTAAGCTCCTGAAGCTTAACCAGTACATTGAGGACAACAAAGGCAAGCGCAAAAGGATAATACCTGTTCTTGTTACCGAGAACTTTCTGGGCAACCACAGTCTATTCAATGAATTCAGCGGCTTCTACGATTCGGGAGTGGCAGAAAAGAACCTCGCAAATATCGTCGACAACCCGCCCCTGTTTCTGTGTCTCGATGATCTCGAGACTTTCTGGAGCCTATTTGATCCTAGTGAAGCCGGAGATGCATTTTTAGGGTTCAACGATTATTGGATACTCAAGGATAAGGGCCCACTATTCCACAATCCGTCTTCTGCGATGTGCAAATTTGTGGAGGAAGTTCAAGGGAAAGAGCCGAGAATAAGCAATCACGATTTTGCGGATTTCTTCTCTAATAAAAATACCTATAAGTAGAGTTTTTGTTTCTTGATGATGCTACGAAGGTCGGCTATCCGTAAAGTTTAGGCAACTTCTGCTATAATCATCACATGAAAACAGCAATTATTATCCATGGATATAATAATGAATCAGAATATTCTGACAGAAGCAGACCCGCTGCCTCTAATGATCACTGGATCCCGTGGGTTCAAAGACAGCTACTCTTAAAGGGTATTGAGACACAAACGCCAGAGATGCCTGGCTTCTATAAACCCAACTACGAAGCATGGAAGAAAATGTTTGAACGCTTTGATCTGAACGAAGATACAATTTTAGTGGGGCATAGTTGCGGGGGAGGATTCCTTGTTCGATGGCTGAGCGAGTCAAATGTAAAAGTCGGCAAGGCTGTACTCGTTGCACCATGGCTTGATCCTGAAAAAGAAATTGATGAAAACTTCTTCAAATTTGAAATTGATAAACATATTGCAGCAAAAACAGCCGGGCTCATTGTCATGTACTCGCGTGACGACCACTCTTCAATATTAAAGACGATTGATATACTCAAAGCAGAAACCACAGATATTCAGTTCCAAGAATTTGAAGACAAAGGCCACTTTGTACTAGGGAGTCTAGGATCCGCAGAACTCCCTGAACTTCTATTAAATTTGGTTTAGTTTGTTCCAACGCTACTTTTATGACCACCACCCAATACCTCGCACTGCTTCGCGGTATTAATGTAGGCGGGAGCAACATCATCAAGATGACCGCGCTCAAGACCTGTTTCGAAGAAATGGGGTTTGCAAATGTGCTGACGTACATCCAGAGCGGGAACGTTATTTTTGACGCACCCAAACAAGATATCGCTGCGCTGACACAAAAGATCGAGAGAGTGCTCTCAAAGAAATTTAATTACACGTCGCAGATCGTCCTCGTTTCGCAGAAGGACCTTGCCACGGTGGTGAAGAATGCTCCGCCTAAGTTTGGCGCGGATAGCGCGCGCTATCGCTACGATGTGCTCTTTCTCAAACCGCCGCTCACCGCGCGTGAGGCACTCAAGGTGGTGAGCCTTAAAGAGGGCGTGGATTTCGTGCACGCGGGCAAAGGAGTGCTCTATTTCTCCCGGCTTATAAGCAAGGCGACCCAGAGCAAGCTGAGCAAGATCGTCCTCTTGCCGATCTATAAGAGTATTACGATCCGCAATTGGAACACTACCACCAAACTCGCCGCGCTCATGGATGCACGTTCGCAGAGCAAAAACAAGGGTTAAAAACGGCTCAGGGCACCTGAGCCGTTTATTTTGAGCGGATGCAGGATCCTGATTCGGAACTTCTATTGACCTTGGTTTGACGGTGTCTAATGTCGTCCCACACCCCCCAGCCAAAGAATTCAATGTATAATTAGCCAATGGATTCTAAAGTAGAAAAAAATAAACTGGAGCTAGAAAGTTTTTGTATTGAAACAGAGCGATTACTGCTCCGTCCTGTGTCGATGGAATATGCAGAAGAAATTTTCAAAGAGTTCGATGAGGAGATAACAAAGTATATGTTTCCGTCAACGCCGGACAGTATTCTCGATACGAAAAAGTTTATCGAAGGGAGTATCGCCGGGTTTCTGTCAGGCGAAGAAATCGTTGTGGCCATCCTCAGCAAGGACACTTTGGAATATCTAGGAAATGGAGGAATCCATCGTATCGATACAAAGATGCCCGAACTTGGTATCTGGATCAAAAAAAGCGCGCACGGAAATCATTACGGCAGGGAGGCCGTCGCAGGGCTTAAAAAGTGGGCTGATGATAATCTTGATTATGAATACCTCAGGTATCCTGTGGTGGAAGAAAATATGTCGAGCAGAAAAATAGCAGAGTCGCTTGGTGGCAAGGAGGTATCAAGGTATCCAAAGGTAAATCAAAAGGGCGTTTCCTTAGATATGGTTGAATATCATATTTTTGCAGGGGAATAGGATCCAACACCGTCCCATACTCTCAGTTTTTGGAACTCCAGTGCGTGTGGCATAACTTGCGATAATCACGTGCGGTGCTAGTATAAATACGAACTACACTACTGATATCACACGGTCAGGTTTGGTGATAAAGGTTTTGATTCGTTCGGTCGCAGGGTCAACCAGACCAAAGCAGTTCATTCTAGGTTGGTATATATAAGCTCGTGCAGGCTAGATTCTCAGGTAAGTTCTAGTACTGTATAGATGGAGAGATGCTGCGTATGGTATGGATATTGTACGGCAGACGAACTAACCTCCAATAAAGACTATGGGTGGAGCACGGAATGCTCCACCTTTTATTATTTATGCGCTGAAAACAAAGGTCTCAGCTCTGTAAAAGCTCTCTGCAACAGACGAACCTAAATATTGTTAACATTGCAGCAATAGACGTTACACTCTACTGTTTTGGGCATGAACTCATATGACCCGCACTACATGGCGCT
>MHUZ01000014.1:13873-15553 GCA_001823605.1 Candidatus Yonathbacteria bacterium RIFOXYD1_FULL_52_36 | reverse complement strand
ACTTGTCAAGTGCTCGTAGGCGTGATTTGGTTTTGGTGTTACAGGATAATGTTTCTAGGCTAGTAGCTGTTTTTGCTACACGGGGAATTTCATGGTCTCCGAGTTTCCAGAGTTTATGAACACCACACTATCTCCCTTCTTGAACCCAAAGTGTTCTGGCGCTGCGAACACGATTGCGGATGATGGTTCGCAATTGCAGATAGTGCGATAGTTTGAGTATGCTTTCCGTATCTCAGATTCTGACAATTGAATCGTGACGTGGCCGTGTCGTTCGTAGATCTCGATTGCTTTTGCGTAAGGAGTCCACGGCGTTGAGAGTTTGTCCGCAAAACTTCCGTGGTTAGTTTTTGGTCCAATGCCGATGATCTTTGCGTGGTGGTTTGACATGTGCAGTTGTTCGGCTATACCGACGAATATTCCGCCGCTCCCTAGGGGTACAACAATGTAATCTACTTTGGGGGCCTGGGCGAGAATCTCGTTTACCACAATGCCATATGATTCCTCGTATCCATTGGTAACATCCCAGATCACCTCATCGTCACGTTCGCGTGCAAATGAAATGATCTCTTCGGGGCGAAGAATTTTATCGCGCAAATTGATGCGAATTACTTGATAGGCAACCTCGGAAAGGCGCTTATAAATATCGTCGCTTGTCGTCTTGTCGATAATGCAGGTAACCTTGATATCAGATCCACTCGTGAGTTTTGAGAGACTGTATCCGTTGTTTCCTGATGTAATGAGTGTGAGTTTATCAACGCCAAGACGTAATGCCTCTCGAACGATATTCTCGTTTCGGCGATCTTTGATCGTGCCGTAAGGATTCGCACTCTCGTCTTTTACATACGTAGTTATGTCAGGACACGTTGCCGAGAAGGCGTCAATTTTTGTCAGCGGGGTAATGGTGCTCATGATTTTTTCTTCGATGCATTTCCAAGACGTCGAGCCTCTTTCCACGCTAACTCGAATGCCTTTTTCAAAGCATCAGCCAACTCCTCGCTCTCGATGATGAGCGAAAATTCTTCAACAAGAGACATGAACACGATCTTGTTATCGTAGATATTGATCTCGGGAGAGAAGCTGTATTCTCCGGCCGGCACGAGGGCTGAATCTCGCCGCTCTTCTTTGTCATGGAGTGTTCTTTCTCGGGCATCTTCGGTATCAGGATGGATGGAGCGTATAGCAATACCTTTGCCGGCACGTCGCTTGTAGTAATCTGGGAAATATCCTGGAAGAGCCTCATGCATGTTTTCAATTGAGGCGTAGGCTCGTATTGGCTCGCTGGCGGTCAGCGTATCTTCGTAGGCGCTGATCAACCCCTCCTTTCCTTCATAGAAACGCACCTTAGGGCGAGGCTTGTCTCCCCGATACCGTGATTTAAGTTCAGGAAGAATTGAGTGTATTTGTCCGACGAGATTTTGGTATCTTTTTGCCTCTTCCTCTGCTAACTGTAGGAGACGTTCGGGTGGGGAGGGGACGTATTTGGTGATGCTCCCCTCTTCTTTTGTGGTGCTCACGAGTCCGCGTTTTTGGAGCGTCTCGATAACTACATACACAGTACTTCGGTTAATCTGTGAATGATCGGCGATCTGTGTCGCGCTCGCTGTCTCAAGTTCAAGAAGGGAAAGGTATACCAAGATCTCCTTGTCGGAAAATTTGAAACTCTGGAGGACTTTGTCGATA
>MHUZ01000014.1:13581-13695 GCA_001823605.1 Candidatus Yonathbacteria bacterium RIFOXYD1_FULL_52_36 | reverse complement strand
TTACTAATAGACATGGGCGCGTGTAGTTTCGAGATGGTCTCGATGACGCCATTGTTTTTTGAAAAGGAGACCGGTCATGCTCACTGTTCACAAGCCATGGTCTAGCAATAATCC
>MHUZ01000014.1:13113-13536 GCA_001823605.1 Candidatus Yonathbacteria bacterium RIFOXYD1_FULL_52_36 | reverse complement strand
ACCTTTCATGGACGAAATTCCGTCCGAGCGCGGTGGCGACTACGACCCCTGTTTTTAGGGGTATACAATTTGCATTGGTGGCCTATGAGCCGAGAGGGTCTCGGTAGCATCAATGCTATCTACTGAGGAGATTCCCATGGAATTAACACAGAAGATGTACGCTGAGGGTTGCGGCGGTAGCTGTGAACCCGGTGGTGGTTGGTGTGATGGTGATTGCGAGTAAGCCCAATATTGCGTCACCGTAAGGAAACACCGCGTAGCAAGTAACGTCCCCACAGAGCACCGTGGGGACGTTTTATTTATAAGAATGTTGTTTTAGAATGAGCCTATGGGTAAATCATATCGTATCGAAGATTTTTTGGAGACAAAGGCTGCAGGGGCTCCGACGTTCAGTCCTGACGGGAATTCGATTGCTTTTTTAAG
>MHUZ01000014.1:11976-13020 GCA_001823605.1 Candidatus Yonathbacteria bacterium RIFOXYD1_FULL_52_36 | reverse complement strand
GGTGTTCTCTCCGGTAAAAAATGAGATCGTTTTTTCAAAAGCTGAGTGCGGGAACGAGAAGATGCAAATGTATCTTTTTGATGTTGAAGCAAAGTCGATTCGTGTACTCACACACAAGCAAGACGCGACGCACCACTTTGGTGGTTGGTCGTTTGACGGGAAGCAGATAACGTACGCATCGAATGAGCGCAACGGAACTGATTTTGATGTGTATGTCATGGAAGTAAGCACGGGGGAGTCGCGCATGGTCTTTGGTGATCAAGGATGGTGTGACGGTGCTGGGTTTTCTCCGCGGGGAACGTATGTGGTCGTAAGGAAGCGCCACTCAAATCATGAGCATGATTTTTACCTCATTGACCTGCGTGATGATTCAAGCGTGTTGATCACTCCCGAAGAGGAGAAATCCGCTATCAAGAGCCCGCGGTGGCTCCCCGATGAGAGCGGGTTCTTTGTGGTAAGCAGTATCGGGCGCGATCTTCGCGGACTCCTGTTTTTCGACATGGAGAGCAAAGCGTGGCGCTATGTCCTGACCCCCGAACACGAGGTGGAAGGGACGTCTATGACCTTGGACGGAGAGCGTCTTGCCGTTATGGTGAATGAAGACGGGTATCAAACCATGACTGTTTATGGTACGGGCGACATGAAGCCAATCAAGGACCAGATGTTTCCGAAAGGAATGTTAAGCAATCCTTCTTGGTCAGCAGATGGGGAGCATCTTACGTTCTCGCTTGTTTCCGCAACCAAAAACTCGGATGTATGGGTATGGTCGCGCGAGGAGAATGCGCGCCAGAGAATTACTCAAAGTCCGCGACGGATACCGGAAGAGGTGTTCGTCGAGCCGGAGCTTATACGCTACACATCATTTGATGGACTGGAGGTCCCTGCGTTCCTGTTCCTGCCCAAGGATGCTTCCGCGAGAGGGAAGGTGCCCGCCATCATTAATATTCACGGAGGACCAGAGAATCAATTTCGTCCCGGGTTTGATTCGTTCATTCAATATTTCGTACACAAAGGGTACGCGGTCGTAGCGCCCAACGTACGGGG
>MHUZ01000014.1:11832-11915 GCA_001823605.1 Candidatus Yonathbacteria bacterium RIFOXYD1_FULL_52_36 | reverse complement strand
GTGGCCGACCTTGCGCACTTGCACAAATTCTTGGAGCAAGACGGAAGAGTTGATGCCAAGAAGGTCACACTCATGGGTGGCAG
>MHUZ01000014.1:0-11441 GCA_001823605.1 Candidatus Yonathbacteria bacterium RIFOXYD1_FULL_52_36 | reverse complement strand
GATTTTTTGGATTCGGTCTTGAAAGATCAGGCATAGCGGTGTTCTGAGTGGTTATCCACACGGCCTGTGCTCGTGGGGCGGGGAACGTGTATAATGGAAAGATGAAACAGAAAACTCTAATGGCGGGAGCGGTACTAGCGCTTCTTTTGGGCGGGGCGGGGGTGGTGTGGGCGCAGGGGACAAGAACGGTGCCCGGATCTACCTCACTGGGAGCACCTGAAGATCCTGTCGAAAATCAGGAACAGAAAGCACTCGATGAAACCATCAGGGCGATTGCCACAACAACTCTTTCAAGCACCACCACCGAATCGGACATCGAACTTGCGCCAACTCCGACCACAACAGAAACTCTTACGGTAGCTACGCAGGTAGACCGCGCAGAAGTGCAGGCAAAGGTTGAGTACGTCTCTACACGTACAGCAGAGCAGGCAGTGCTCGACACCGACACCGACGGTATAAGCGATGCCGATGAAACGAATCTCTACGGCACTGATCCGAACAATGCGGACACCGACGGCGACGGTACGTCCGACCGGAATGAATACATGAGTGGTCGTGATCCTCTCCGTGCAGAGGCAACCGCACGCATCCGCTTTGAGGACCCGCGTGCGACAGGCGAAGTGCGCACGGACATCGTGGTGGTCTCGCAAGTTTCTTCACGCACGGTGACCGAAGAGGTGACGACCGCCACAACCACGCCAACTGCATCACGCACGGAGATCGTGGTGCGTGGGAAAGCATCACCCCACGCGCTTGTTACGCTCTATGTCTTTAGCGTCCCCACCGTGGTGGTGGTGCAGGCGGACAGCGAGGGCAATTGGCAGTACGCATTTTCAAAAGAGCTTGAAGACGGCAATCACACAGTCTATGCCGCCGTGGCAGACACGAGCGGAACGATCGTTGCTAAAAGTCAGGAGGTGGGCTTCGTGAAGCAGGCAGCAGCACTCACGGTTGAGGGTACACTCCCGGCACTTACCGCAATGCAGGGCCCGGGCAGCACATCACTCGTAGGAAGCCCCTATATGATGGCACTCGCACTGCTCTTGGGTGTACTCCTTGCCGGCGCACTCGTTATTTTTGGCCAAAAGTATTGGCGACCGGTCGAGGTTTTGGTGGTGAAGGAGGGTGATACACCGACTAACAACACCGACACAACCCCGCGCGTGTAATTTTCTATGATCGAGCGGACCATAAGCAATCTTAAACGTGGCGTGGAGTTTGTCCGCAACAACCCGCAACTTCTCTATACAATATTTCTGCTCATTGTGGTGCCGCTGGCATTTGTGGTGAGTGGCGGACGGTTCTTGGATGCCGCACAAAAGAATCAGGAGCGCATCGAGCAGACGTACGTCTCGTCACTCCATGATGCATTGACCGACGTAGCACGCGATGCATTCACGGATCCGGGGGTACTTCAGATCCAGGTGGATCGCTTGAAAGAGCGTGATCCTGATATTGCATACTTTGCCATTCTTGAGAATAGTGGTGCTACAGCGCGTGTCTTGGCGTCGTCTGATCACAACGAGTTTGGACGCGAGCTCACGTTAGGGCAAACGCCGGGTGAAGCAGGACACGAGTATCGTGTCGCCCAAGGGAACCCCAACGGAACCTATATTTTCACGGGCGTGGATGCGAATGGGCGCACCATCCGCGGAGTCCGTGCACTCGCGGCGGATGACGGGCGTGTGATCGGATTTTTGGTGACAGATATTTCAATGAGTCGTATCGATGCACTTGCGGCGACCGGTACGCGTGAGGCGTACACTTTTTCACTCATACTTATTATTGCGATCTTTGCACTTCTCGTGCGCCACGCGCGCATCGTGGACTACACCGTGCTCTATAGGAAGCTTGCCGAGGTAGACAAACTCAAAGATGACTTTATTTCTATGGCGGCACATGAGCTCCGCACGCCGATTTCTATCGTGCGCGGATACGCCAGCATGCTCGTTGAGGGCGGGAAGCTCCCCCAAGAAGAAGCAAAGCAGGCGGACTACATCACGCGTTCTGCGGCGCAATTAAACTCCTTGGTGGACGACCTCTTGGATGTGATGCGCATTGAGCAGAACAGGATGGAATTTGCGCTTGCGTCGACCGACGTGGGGGCATCGGTGCGCGAGGTGACAGATATGCTCGCCGTGAATGCAAAAGAAAAGAACCTCGCACTTAATGTGGAGATCGCAGACGGGGTTATGGCGATGCTTGATTCGGATCGGTTCCGCCAGGTGATGCTCAATATTGCGGGTAACGCGGTCAAGTACACATTGCAAGGAAATGTGACCGTGCGTGTTGCGGCAGAAGGGAAGAATGCAGTGATCCGCGTGAGCGACACCGGTATCGGTATCTCTGCAGAGGATCAAAAAAATCTTTTTGGAAAATTCTATCGTGTGAAATCAGAGGAGACAAAGGCAATTCGCGGCACAGGGCTCGGCCTATGGATCACCAAGCAGATGATTGAAAAAATGCGCGGGACAATCGGCATTGAATCTATCAAGGGACGGGGGACGGATGTGACATTGTCGTTCCCGCTCGTGGGTTAGGACTTCCGGATTTGGATAAAGTTCAAGGTGTTGAGACGCGATTAGCGTTTGCCGAGGTGAAGGTTGCCATCGGCTTTGAGCGTCTTGGGGTTGGCAAATTTCTTTTTGGTGGCGAGAAAGTACGCCGTGATCGCGATCATGAGCGCATTGTCGGTGGTGAGGTGAAGCGGGGGCACGCGTAGGGCGATCTTTTGGTCATCGGCAAAGTGTGCGAGTGCGGCGCGGATTTGGCTGTTAGCCGCTACGCCGCCGCCCGCGATGATGGTTTTGACCTTGTGCTTCCTTGCCGCACCGGCAACTTTTGCCGCCACCACATCCACCACGGCCTCCTGGAAGCCCTTGGCGATGCGTCGCTTGTCGTCCTCGGTCGGTTCGTGACCGAGCTTTTTGATGGTGTAGAGCACGGCAGTCTTGAGGCCGGCAAATGAGAAGTCGTGGTCTGCCGATTTGATCATCGGGCGGGGGAGTGGGGTTGCTTCAAGTGCGCCTGCGTCTTCGGCGATTTTAGAGATCGCAGGACCGCCCGGGTACGGGAGTCCCAGCATGCGTGCCACCTTGTCGAATGCCTCGCCAATGGCATCATCACGCGTGGCGCCGAGGAGTTTGTACTCGCCCAGTTTCTTTACCACGAGAAGCTCGGTGTGCCCTCCCGAGACAAGAAGCGCAAGTGTGGGGAACTTGAGCTTCGCAAGCGTGATCTTTTTAGCATTGCCTTCTACGAGCGAACCGAAGATGTGCCCTTCCATGTGATTCACAGGGACGAGCGGGAGATCCCAGAGAATGGCAAGCGTCCGGGCGAAGTTTACCCCGACCCAGAGTGCGGGTTCGAGCCCAGGGCCGTGCGTGACGGCGATAGCGTCGATCTTGGGAGCTTTGAGGGGGAGGACATCGGCAATGAGCCCTGCGAGAAGCTCGGGCTCGCGTGAGAGCATTTCCTCAAAGATGGCTTTTTTAGCGAAGGACCGACCTTCGCAATTTAGCGAAGGTCGGTCCTTCGCGTAAAGCTTTGCGTCTTTGAGCGCCTGCAGGAGCACGGGGACGAGATTCTTTGCGTGTTCGCGCTTGGCAAGCATGGGGAAGACCCCACCGTACTCGGCATGAAGTTTCGCTTGCGAGAGCGTGATGTTGGCGAGAATCTTGAACGCCGGGCGTGCTTGGCCACCGGAAGCATCCACGATGCTGATCGCGGTCTCGTCACAGGATGTTTCAATGGCAAGAATACGCATGATAAGACTCTGCAGGTAAATCGTTGCGGAGAGGGGGAGATTCGGTCACGGATAATTTTCTCGCCGTCGCTCGAAAATTTCCGCGACCCCGACTCGCGGCCTCGCGTGCTCGCTCGGCATCCGCTCCGTCTTTCTCATCTCCGCCCTCTCTTCACTCAAGACGCCTTGTCCGAACAGCCGCAGGGCCGTTCGGACAAATCGTTGCGGAGAGGGGGAGATTCGAACTCCCGGTCCGGTTGCCCGAACGCCTGATTTCGAGTCAGGTGCCTTCGACCACTCAGCCACCTCTCCAGTCCCAAAACCTTAGCATTTTTTTGTGAATTTTCCAAAAAGTGGTATATTCTATCGAATGAGCGAAGTACCAGCTTTAGAGCTATACTTCCGAGTGAGCGCAGAATATGTTGTACTCAATATGGTCTGCGCAGATGGCCCTATCGTCTAACGGTTAGGACATGAGCTTTTCAAGCTTAGAATCCGGGTTCGATTCCCGGTGGGGTCACAAAATAAAGAGCCATATTTATCAAGGTATTTCAGGGCACCATAATGAATGTTCAGAACTGCTATAATAAAATCGTATGGAAAAATACGAAAAAACATCAGTATCTCTTGAGTTAGCAAAAGAACAACTTGGTAAGAAGGTCACGGTTACAATGGACCGACCACTCGGGACCACACACCCTAAGCACGGTTTTGTGTATGAGGTGAACTATGGGTACATCGCTGGCATAAAGGCACCTGATGGTGAAGATTTGGATGCGTATCTACTTGGAGTAAATAAACCTGTTCAATCTAGTGAAGGGGTGTGTATCGCTATAGCTCACAGACGTGACAATGATGACGATAAGCTCATAATAGTTCCTGAAGGTGTTTCAATGACAGATGCGGAAATACTATCAGCTATTCATTTCCAAGAGCGATGGTTTGATACTGTGATAGTTAGATAGATACGACTTCAATATGAGACATAAAATGAAGTTAGGGAGTGTACCTTTCAATAAAATTGCATCTGGTACAAAAGTTATTGAGAGTCGTCTTTATGATGAAAAACGACAAGCTATTTCTATTGGCGACGAAATCATTTTTTGTGAAAGCGATAATCTTAATAACAGTTTCAACACAATAGTAAAAGATTTACTTCGGCATAGTTCATTTTTAGAGCTATTTGATTCACAAGATACTTCTTTATTTGGCAGTACGAGCAAAGATGAGCTACTTGCAGAAGTGAGACAGTTTTACTCGGAAGAAGACGAACATAAATATGGTGTAGTCGGAATAAAAGTTGAAAAAATGATTTAGTGTGTCACTTGAACAAACTCAGACAAGATACCAATACTTGATTTGATATACTCTCTCTGCCCAACGAGTTCTGAAAGCCAGACACAGGGGTCACAAATTGCGAAAAGCAGGCAAACTGCTTTGCTTGTGGGCAATTTGTGAAGGCGCAGTGATGTCCCAATAGTAATCGGGACCACGAGCCGGGTGAGAAACGAGTGCCCGGAGCTTCGTAAGGTCGGAGCGCGACGGCGCGAGAGGGGGTCGCGGAATTTTCAGCAGAAAAATATCTGTGACCGCGAGTACTTACGTCCGCGCAGGGTGTACTCACCCGAGCAGACTTAGTAACTTGTGACCACACAATACTATGTGCGGAGCATCCTACCTTTGCCAAAACAGTAAAATTTGGTAGTATTTCCGTAACGCGCGGTTAGCTCAGTTGGTAGAGCATTCCCTTGACGTGGGAAGGGTCAGAGGTTCGAATCCTCTACCGCGCACAAAATAAAGGAGCCCAGGATGAAAGCCTTGGGCTCCTTTTGTTTTAGTGCAAACCGATCTGATACTCGTAGAGGTTGCGGTAGACGCCGTCTTCTTTGGCAATGAGTTCTTGGTGTGTGCCACGTTCGGCGATCGTACCTTTTTCAAATACAAGGATCGTGTCGGCCTCGCGCACCGTAGAGAGTCGGTGAGCGATGATGAACGTGGTGCGGCCCTTCATAAGTTTCTCGAGGGCTTTGGTCACGATCTGCTCGGTCTTGGCGTCGAGTGCGCTCGTCGGTTCGTCGAGGATAAGGATTGCTGGATCGCGCAAGATCGCACGGGCGATCGAGACGCGCTGTTTCTGACCAACCGAAAGCTTGATACCACGCTCGCCGACGACGGTGTCGTACCCTGCGGGAAGTTTCTCGATCATATCATCGATGTGCGCCTCGTGCGCCGCGCGAGCGATATCATCATCGCTCGCATCCGGTGTGCCGTACCGGATATTGTTGCGGATCGTATCGTTGAAGAGCGCCACTTCTTGCGGCACGACTGCAATACGCTGGCGCAGTGCGGTGAGATCGTATGTGCGGGTATCGACATCGTCAATAAGGACGGCACCGTCGGTGGGGAAATAGTAGCCGGAGAGGAGCGAGATCGTTGTGCTCTTGCCGACACCCGATTCTCCCACGAGTGCGATGACTTCTCCCGGGTGTATGTCGAGATCGATAGTTGAAAGCACAGGAGGCTGGTCGGACCCATAGCTGAACGAGACGTTTTTGAACGTTACCTTGCCGGAAATGGTTTTTGGCGCAACGGCATTTTCGGGAACATAGCGTTCTTCAGGCACGTTGAATATTTCCTCAGCGTGCGCGGCGGAGGTGATGCCGTTTTGGATGACTTGCCAGCTATAACCAAGCGACACGAAGGGACCGAAGAACATTGCGGCGTAGCCATTGAGTGCCACGAGTTCACCCACCGTGATTGTTCCTTCGGAGACGAGGCGCACTGAGAGAATGAAGATAGCCAGCTGAGCGAAGAATACAATGATGCGCTGGAAGAAGCCAACATTACTCCAAAGGTTCTCCATCTTTTCCCAGAGCAACCGAGCTTTTCCGGAAAGCGCCTCGCGGATGGTTTGAATCTCGTACTCTTCTGCGGCCGCTTGTTTAACACTCTCGATCTGATGAATCGACGCGGCGGCATCATCCCACCCTTCGTTCCATGCGTGGTGTGCATCGGAATCAATCTGTGCAATGGGCCGGAGAATGCGTACAAGAAGGAGCACATACAATACGACACCGAGCACCAGGATACTCGCCAGCATTGTATTGATGCTGGCCGCAAGGGTGATACCGATTAAGATGCTTAAGAATTGCGGGGCAAAGTTAATGATCGTACGCAGTATCGCTGAAACGCGCCACCCGGCCTGACTCAGTTTTTGGAGTGTGCCGTTAATGTGGACATTTTTGTGGTAGGAGAGCGGTAGGCGTAAAAGATGGATGAATCCTTGCGTTTGAATGTTCAAGTGCACCTTCGTGTCGACGTGCCGCCGCATGCGATCCATGACCCAGTCAATATTATTTGCAACAAGCTGAACGAACGCCCAGACGCTCAGGAGGAACACCCAGAGCGGAATGTTACTCGCCACGAAGGAAGATTCTCCTCGCGAGAGTTGAATCAGTGCATCAAAAAATTTCCCTGTGATGTAGGGAACAAAGCCATTGGCAATAGCGGACACGACACCCAAGGCAATGAGAATCCAAAGCTCTTTCTTGAATGGTTTTACGTGTCGTGCGATCGCACGCAGCCCCTCGCGCACTTCCGGCGGTGTCGGCTCAACGTGCTCCATAGTGAATGTATGTTATTTAAACAGCGATAGGTAAATGTCTTCGACGGCGCGGACCGCGTCGCCTACGGCGATGTTGTTCTGGTGGTAGAGCACGTCAGTGCAGTCTCCTGCGGCCCAGATACCTGGGGCGCTTGTGCGCTGAGTGCGCGGGTCAATGACAACATGGTTCCATTGATTGCGCCCTGCAAGGTCGGCGACGATTCCCGTACTTGGGATTTGGCCTATCTCGACGAAGATGCCGCCGACAGGAAGCTCGTGCGTCTCGCCGGTCGTCTTGTCTTTGTACACGAGTGCGTTCGCCATTGCGGCGCCCTTGACCTCGAGGATCTCGACGTTCTGCACGGCCTTCATGTTGGGCTGTGCGAGTACTTTCTCAACAGTGATAGGGTCTGCCTTGAAGGCGGCACCGCTATCAAAGAGCGTTACGCTCTTGCAGTAAGCAAGGAGCTGGGCTGCTGTCTCGAACCCTGCATTACCCCCACCGACGACTGCTACGTCCATACCTCCAAACATCGGGCCGTCGCAGGACGCACAGTAGGTGAGCCCTTTGTGGTCGTAGGTATCCGCTCCGGGGACACCGAGCTTTCTGCGCTCGCTACCGGTCGCAACGAGCACGGTCTTGGTCTCGTAGCGCTTACCACTGCCTGTTGTGACCGCAAATCCTCCCTCGATTTTCTCGATCTTTTCTGCACGTGAGCCCTCGTCAACATGAAGCGTGCCTTCTGCGTAGGCGAGGACGTGTGCGCGGAGGTCTTTGGCAAGCTTATCACCTGAAATGGAAACGGTACCGATCCAGTTTTGAATATCGGTCGAGACAGTCGACTGACCGCCAAACGTTTCGGCAATGATGACCGAATTGAGTTTTTTGCGGGCGGCGTAGACGGCTGCGGCGGAGGCGGCAGGACCGCCTCCTACGATAACGAGGTCGTACATATCAGATGGTGTTACGAATAAAACGCCCGAAACACGAACGATTACTTTTTGCGGCGGAGAAAGGCGGGAACAGCATTCCAATCCTCTTCCATATCAAGGAATGATTCGTCCTCGATCACGATTTTTTGCTTAGCTACCGGTGCGGAGGTTGGTTCTGTGGTGGCAGGAATAGATTTTTCCGGAGCAGGCATTGAGTTGTGGATCTCGCCGCGCTTCTTTTCGGGCTCGGGAGCAGATGTAGTGCGGATGAGTTCAACCTGTGATGACTGTCTCTTGTCGAGCTCACCCTCAGGGAATCCTGTCGCGATGACGGTCACTTTGACCTCGTTCTTCTTCAATCGCTCGTCCTTGATAGCGCCGAAAATGACCTTAGCATCGGTGTCGATCGATTCAGTAATGATCTTGGCAGCCTCCTGCACTTCGAGCATACCCATATCATCACCACCCGCAATCGCGAAGAGTACGCCGCGCGCACCGCTGATCGAGATATCAAGGAGGGGAGAGTTGATGGCGGCCATTGCGGCGTCCTTGGCACGATTCTCGCCTGTGCCGTAGCCGATACCCATGAGGGCCGAGCCGGTGTTCGCCATAACGGCTTTGATGTCGGCGAAGTCGACGTTGATGATGCCGGGGATAGTAATGAGGTCGGAGATTCCCTCGACTGCATTGCGAAGGATCTCATCACACATTGCAAATGCTGATTTGAAGGTCGTGTCTTTTCCAACAACCCCGAGAAGACGGTCGTTAGGGATCATAATAAGCGCGTCTACTTCTTTACGGAGTTCATCGAGCCCCTGTTCGGCGATGCGGGTACGTTGTGCACCCTCGAAGAAGAATGGTCTGGTGACGATTGCCACAGTAAGTGCACCCTCCTCGCGCGCTGTGCGTGCCACGACGGGTGCGGCACCGGTTCCGGTACCACCGCCCATACCACAGGCAATGAAGACCATGTCTGCTCCCTTGAGCACCCCCTGGATCTCTGCTTTGGTCTCTTCTGCCGCTTTGCGACCGATGTCAGGATTCATGCCCGCACCGAGTCCTTTGGTGAGATTTTTGCCGAGGTGGATCTTTTTTTGCGCGAGTGCGTGATGGAGGTGTTGCGCATCGGTGTTCATGGCAATGAACTCAACGCCTTTGACCTTCGAGGAAATCATGTGATTGACCGCGTTGTTACCCGAACCGCCGACGCCAATGACTTTGATCCGTGCGAATGCTTCAATTTCAGGTTCTACTTTTGGCATACGATCATGCGCGCAATGCGCTGTTATTCTGAATTACCTAATCCAACTAATATCCTCAAAGGATACCAAAATTCACCTGACAATACAAACAAGCCCGATCAGGGCTTGTGGGCTATGGAAAATCTAAAAAATACCCAAAATTTAAGGGAGATATTGATTAAACCACGTTTTAATGCGATCGATCATATCTGAAATATTGCCTCCGTTGGACAGGGAAGGGCGGGAGTTGTTTTGAGACCCGTGCACGCAGAGGCCGTATGCGACGAACCATGATGAATCTCGAATGGTTGCTTTTTGGTTGCCGGGCAGCTCAGGGAGTGCGATCGACGAGGGGAGTTTGAGAATGCCGCGCGCGAGGTCTTCGATCGTGGCAATACCCGCACCGCCTCCGGTCAAAATGATACCGGCAGGGAGGAGTCCGTTCTTGCCGATCTTTTTTAAATGCGCCTCGACCAATTCAAAGATCTCGGAAACGCGTGCCTCCACGATCTCATCGAGTTTCTTGCGCGAGAAGGTACCGCTGTAGTCGCCCATTTTAAGTTTTTCGGCATCTTGGATCGGAATACGGAGACCGAGGGAAATGTCGTAGGTGATGTTGATCGATCCGATCGGGAATACTTGAAGTGAGATCGGTGCGTCGTTCTCGAACACAGCGATGGAGACAGTCTCGGCACCGATGTTGGCGAGGACGCATCCGGCAACACGCTGGTGTTTGGTGAGTGCGATGCGTGCCGCGGCGATCGGCGCCGGGACGATCTCGATGACATCAACTCCTGCTTCCTCGACCGTGCTCGTAAGGTCAGCAAGGTGCTGTTTGAGCGATGTTATAAAAAATGTTTTGACTTCGAGTTTTGAGCCCTTGAATCCTTGGGGGCGTCCCAAGATCTCTTTGCTGTCGAGGCGGTAGCGCAAGGGAATGGTATCAAGAATTTCTTTGTTCTGGGTACCCGCAAGCGCATTCTCGCTTTCGGTGACCGCTTTTTCAACATCGAGCTGGGTTACTTCGCCATCAGCGCGAGAAACCATTACGGTCCCGTGCGAGATCATAGATTCAAGACTGATCCCGCCAATAGAGAGGAGTGCGCTCTTAATGGGAACTCCAGCGGCTTTTTCCGCGGCAGCGATCGCGGCTCGGATCGAGCGTGCGGCTTCGTGCGGATCGACGACATACCCGTGACGGAGGCCTTTTGATTCGGCAACACCAGTACCAATGATGCGCGGAAGTGCATCGGGGGTTGCGGCTTGTTCACAGACGACCACGCGCGTTGCATGTGTGCCAATGTCGATACCGGTAATAATGGAGCGGGTGGCCATGAGATGGAAGTCAATGATGCGCGCTCTGTGCATCAAGCTTGTTCCCGAATAATTTCAGTAACGAAAATTATTAGGAAGCAAGCTTGATATTAAACTTTTTGCACAATGCGCGCTCCTTACGTTCCATTATAGCGCTATGATCGAAACCTTTCAAATGGAAGAGTCCGTGGACAAACAAAAAGGCGATAAAGTTTTCGAATTCTTGTTCGAAATCGGGTGCTTGGCCACGCGCGGTTTTGAGATCGATGAAGATCTCGCCTGAAGTTTTACTGAGAGGAAATGAGAGAATGTTCGCCGGCTTATCCTTGCCGCGGTGCACTGTGTTTAAGTGTTGAGATTCTTTTGGGTCGATGAAGACCAGCGAGAGGTCGTAGTTGGAACCGAGCGCCGCATCCTTCAACGCCAAAAAAGGCACGCTGGTGGGCATGCCTTGTCTTGTTTTTCGGCAGATGGAGACACCGCCGAGAGAGCCGTTAGCGTCCGCGGCGTGCTGGCTGTGCCGGGAGCTTGCCGAGTTTTTTGAGGCGGTCATAGACCTTGCGGCGCTCGAGCGTTTTGAGTGCGCGCGCCTTTACTTTATATT
>MHUZ01000013.1 GCA_001823605.1 Candidatus Yonathbacteria bacterium RIFOXYD1_FULL_52_36 | reverse complement strand
TTTGTCTCCTTGAGCGCCATGTAGTGCGGGTCATATGAGTTCATGCCCAAAACAGTAGAGTGTAACGTCTATTGCTGCAATGTTAACAAAAAAATTACTCCGACCCTTAGGTCGGAGTAACGATGATTGCGCTCAAGAATCTAGCGGCTTGAAGGAACCTTCTTTTTCATATGCCCAGTAAATCTCGCCCTTGTCGCCGAGTATGAGCGCACGGTGTCCTGCTCCAAAAAAGAACTCCGGCCCCCTCATCCAATCCGTGATTACGACATTGTTCCTTTGCCTAGGAGCATACCGCGACAACTCTCTTTTTTTGTTCCAAACAAATTGTGTTTGGGGATGGTGAATTGGAGGAATGGCAGTCTCTGCGATGGCCTGCGTAAGTTTTATACGCAAGACCTCCATCTCCAGTGCACCAAAGATTTTATCGGGAATCCAAAGTATACGGTCGTAGAAATCGTTTGGGATAAGCTGATTTCTGACCCACCGTATCTGTTCACCCGTCCACGTAATTAATAGTGTCCCGGGGACGATAATCCAGAGGCGGCCCCAGTTAAATGAATCAAGAGGTTTGACGACCACAAGGATCGCAATAACCAGAAACGTGGTGGTTAGGACCATAACGACTGACGTATACAGATTTCTGCGGGCTTCCGAGAAGAATCCTTCCCTGACCTTTTCCCGTCGCGCAGCATCCCAACTTTGTAGGAGCGATTGTAAGTCGAACATTTGCTGTCCTCCTATGCTGATTACCTAAAGAGAATTATAGCATATTTACAGGAAAAATCAAGTCTCTGAGTGCGATCAACATGATGGTAGTGCTTGCCATCCACCACCCGCTGTTCTATGATGGGGAGACCTTATAAACAACACTATGTCCATTAAAGATAAACTCAAGAATTTGCTCGATGGTTTGCCGACGAAGGTCAAGATCGGCCGTCGCTATGTGGGAGAAGGAGAACCGGTATTTACGATTGCTGAGGTGGGAATCAACCACAACGGTGATATTGAGATCGCCAAGAAGCTCATTGATGCCGCTGTGGATGCGGGCGCAGACGCGGTTAAATTTCAAAAGCGCACCACGGAAGAGATCTTGACGCGCGAGGGTCTGGAGAAGCCGTATACCTCACCACACGCATTTGCGCCGACATATGGCGAGCATCGCAATAAGCTTGAGTTCTCAGAGCGCGAGTACACCGAACTCAAGAAATATGCCGAAGAAAAAGGAGTTCTCTTTTTTGCGAGCGTGTGGGACCCGAAGAGTGCCGACTTCATGGAAAGCTTCGGCATTGATGCGTACAAGATCCCTTCTGCGGATACGATCAACATTCCGCTTTTGGAACATGTTGCCAAGAAAGGGAAGCCGATGCTTCTCTCGACGGGAATGAACACGCTTGAGGAGATCGATGACGCAGTCAACGCGGTGTTGGCGCACAATCCTCGCGTGATCGTTTTCCACTGCCTTTCGCTCTACCCGTCTCCGGAAGATAAAATCAACCTTAAATTTATGAATGTGCTCAAGGATCGGTTTAGTCCTTTGCCTTACGGATATTCAGGACACGAAACAGGTATGTTGCCGACACTCGCCGCTGTTGCACAGGGCGCACACATCATCGAGCGACACTTGACGCTCGACAAGACGATGAAAGGGTCGGATCACGCAGGTTCACTCGAGCCACACCAGTTCAAAGAGATCGTGGATGCGATCCGCCAGATCGAGAAGATCAATGGTGTGCCCGAGCGCATTATGTATGACGAACTGAAGCCGCTTCGTGACAAGCTTGCGAAGAGTGTTGCAACGGTAACTGCGATTCCTGCAGGCACCGTGATCACGCGCGACATGCTGACAATCAAAGGTCCGGGACATGGTATTCGCCCAGGACTTCTCGGCGATCTTGTGGGACGTGTGGCAGCTCAAGACCTCCCTGAAGATGTGATCATTCCGCAAGATGCGCTTCTCTGGCCGCGCCGTTCGATCTTTGCACAGCTTTAGTGGCCATATGAATTCATTACTTCGCAAGCTTACGATAGGAGGTATTTTTTTGGTCGTCGCCGTAACGCCGATTGTCGTGGCGGACAATTTCTTTTTCCCGTTTATCACCGGCAAAGGGTTCTTCTTTAGGATCGTCGTTGAGATCTTGGTCGGCATGTGGGCATTGCTTGCATACCGTGATCCGGCGTATCGCCCCAAACCCTCGTACATTTTGTATGCGATCGTGGCACTCGTAGGCGTGATGGCAATTGCGGATATCTTTAGTCAAAATCCGGAAAAAAGTATCTGGAGTAATTACGAGCGCATGGAGGGATTGGTAACGTTGATCCACCTCCTTGCGTATTTTGTCGTGTCGGTTGCAGTGCTCTCTACTACGAAGCTTTGGGAGCGGTTGATGCAGGTCTCGCTTGCGGCGAGCGTGTATATCGCGGGGTATGGCGTGCTCCAGTATGCAGGTGCGTTGGAGTCATTTCAGAGTGCAACGCGCGTTGAGGCAACATTCGGCAACTCGGCGTACCTGGCAGTCTATGCGCTCATCAATGTATTTTTTGCGGTATTTCTCTTGATGCGAGTACATCGGGGGGATTGGATGCGATTTGCACAGGTCGCGTACGCGGGCACGGCGATACTCAACCTTTTTGTGCTCTACCACAGCGGTACGCGCGGCACGATCTTGGGGCTTTTGGGCGGTACCATGCTCACGCTCCTTATTCTTTCGTTTGGAGGGAAGCACCGCGCAAAGTTCCGCCCCTATGCATTGGGGGTGATCGTATTCGCGATCATTTCGGCAGGGTCTCTCGTGATGTTCCAGACATCTTCGTTCGTGAAAGAAAGTCCGGTACTCTCCCGATTCGCGCCAACAGCGATCATCCAGTCGTTCGTTGATGCACGATTGCCGGTGTGGTCAATGGCATTTCAAGGGTTCCTTGAGCGCCCGATCTTCGGATGGGGTCAAGAGAGTTTCAACTACGTATTTAATGAATACTATGATCCGGGAATGTATGCACAGGAGGCGTGGTTCGATCGTGCGCATAATGTGTTTCTCGATTGGCTTGTTGCGGGAGGCATACTGGGGCTTTTGGCATACCTCGCGCTTTTTGGGTCACTGGGGTACTACCTCTGGTTCCGTCCGATCGAATTATCGTATGAAGAGAAGGCGCTCTTCACCGGACTGCTTGCGGCGTACTTCATTCACAATATTTTTGTATTCGACAACCTGATGAGCTATGTGCTCTTCTTCTCGATCCTCGGTTTCGTCCACGTTCTTGCGGTGGGGCATCGCGAGGTTGGTATGCTTGAACGGGCAGAGCGCGCGATCGGAAAAGCGGTGCGTGACGATGGGGGAGCGGATTTTGTGCAGATAGTTGTTGCGGGAGCACTCACGATTGCGGTGCTCTACACGGTGAACTATGCGCCGATCGCACAGAATAAAGAATTGATCGAGGCGCTGAAGACACCAGCTCCAAGCACGGACTTGTTCACGCAGATAGAGCAAGCGCTGGGGAATGGACAGATCACGTCGCCGGAAAAACTCGATGAATTCTTGGCGCAGTTCTTGACGGGGGATCGCCTTACTGAAACAAAGGAGATACTTGCTTCGGGATCGGTGAAGACCGTTGGTGATGCGGCGAGTCTTGTGGTCAGTGCGGCACAGCGTGAAGGAATGATGCATTTTAAGACAGCAATCGATTACCAATCGCTCGGTACCGCAGAGGTGCGTGAGCATTTGGCGATCCGCGCATCGCAAGTGATCTCCTCAGAATATGTTGATGAGAATTTGAAGAAAGAATTTGCGGTGTTTGCCGCGACGGAGATGGCCGCTCAAGCAGAAGCGCTCTCTCTGGATGCTCGGTATCAATACATGGCAGGAAGTTTTTTGGCAAAAATAGAGAGCGCGGTTCAGGTGCCTGGTGTGGCGTCGGCTGAATCGTACTACCTTCGTGCGATCGAGCTTTCACCGAAGAAACAGATGTTCCTGATGGATCTTGGGTATTTCTACCTCGTACGGGGCGATACTGTGCGCGCTCTTGAGCAACTCAAGAAAGCCCATGAGCTCGAGACAAAGAATGAGAGCGCGCGGATAAGTTATGCCATCGGCGCGATTTACGCAGGGGACGATACGCTTGCGGAGCAGGTACTGCTACCGCTCGGTAGTATGGGAAAGACCGACAAACAAGTCTTGAACGCCTATGCCACCAAGGAGCGCTATGCACCCGCGATCAAGGCGCTTGAAGAGCGGGCACTCACTGAGCCGAATAATTTTGAGCTAGAAACACAGCTCGCCTCGTTCTACGCACTTGCAGGAGAACGAGCAAAAGCCATCAAGGCTCTTGAGCATGCGATCGAGCTCAACCCGGAGTACAAAGCGCAGGGGGAGTACTATATCGGTGAGATCAAGGCGGGAAGAAACCCGTAATAATGAGAACGAGGGGGCAGATTTGACTTTTTTGTTCAAATCTGCTATACTACTTGGGTGAGTGCTTGGAGGTAAAACTTTAGGTACTTCATAACAAACGAATGTCTGCGTAAGTCCCGCCCGTAAAACGGCGGGATTTGCGTGTCTGCATTACCCCTACACGAGGAAATGTCACTTAGTAACTATAAAGAGACAGGCCCCGAACCCGTTCTGAGGGCTACTCACTCCCTAGTGCCTAATTACTCTTTTTCATATACAATAGAGGGACTCATTGTGCGCAGATACGGCCGGCGGTTGCACTCACAAAAGACATTTGTTATGGAGTTCGCCCCCGCCGGCCATATCTTTGCAGAATTATGGCTCAGGAATTCGTACCCCTCGCACCTAAGACGACCATGAGAACCGGCGGCTCTGCTCGGTATTTTTTTTCAGTATCAAGCGAGGAGGACGTTGTTGAAGCAGTGCGCTTCGCGGAGGATAACGATCTCCCCATTTTTGTATTAGGTGACGGATCGAATGTGGTTATTTCTGATGAGGGATTTTTGGGTGTGGTGCTTGAGATGAAGATCAGCGGCGTTTCGTTTGAGGAGCGTGAAGATGGTGTGGTTGTGGTAGAGGCAGGTGCGGGCGTACGGTGGGACGATCTCGTGCACGAGACGGTTTTGCGATCGCTCTGGGGATTGGAGAATCTTTCGTGTATTCCGGGAACAGTAGGGGCAGCACCGGTGCAAAATATCGGTGCGTATGGCGCGGAGGCAAAAGATCGAATTGTTTCAGTGCGCGCGTATGACACACACGAGCATCGATTTGTGGAAATGGATCCAACGCGGTGTGGATTCGGATACCGTACCAGTATCTTCAAGAACGAGGGGAGGGGGAGGTTTGTGGTCACGCGCGTGTCATGGGGTCTTTCCCGCACATCACAGCAGAACCTTTCCTATCGTGATTTGGAAGAGCACTTTAAAGGATCTGACCACGCATCGATCACTTCTCGCGAGATCCGCACCGCAGTATGTGCGATACGTGAACAAAAGCTCCCTGACCCAAACGTGCTCTGTAATACCGGTTCATTCTTTAAAAATCCGACCGTGAGTCAAACGACCTATCAAAACCTCGTGGCACAATTCCCGCAGATCGTAGGACGCGAAATCCAAAATGGCATAAAGATATCCGCAGCGCAGTTGATCGATGCGTGCGGTTGGAAAGGGAAGCGGAGCGGCGATGCAGGCGTATATGAGCAGCACGCGCTCGTGATCGTCAATCATGGAAACGCTTCATCGCACGATGTTATCAGTCTCTCGCAAAAGATCATTGACGATGTGTATGCGCGTACAACCATACTGCTTGAACGAGAAGTTGAGATCATTTAAAGATCAAATAGTAAATCGCAAAAAGCAAAAATGTAAATGCAAAATAATTTTATACAATTATTTTTATTTTAATAATTTTATTTTAAAAAAGTTATCCACAACTTTTTTCTCAAACGCTATTGTCATTGTTTTCAGATGAGATGATAATAAAGAGAGAAAAGTTTTTGTGTTCTTCGCGTTCACAAAAATTTTTTTCGAAATTGTTTACGGAACTGCTGCATACACAGCAGAAGTAAAGGTCGATTTTTTTAAAAAGAATTTTTTCGTCCGAAGGAGAAATCCTTCGACCATCCAATTATGGCTGCAAAGAAAAAGGCAAAGAAGGCCGTCAAGAAAACTGCAAAGAAGGCAGTAAAGAAGGCCGCTAAGAAAACTGCAAAGCGCAAGACTGCAAAGCGCAAATAGTCTCAACTAAGCATGTTGCGCAAAATCCCGTCCCTGTGGCGGGATTTTGCGTGTATGGTAAAATAGGGCATTCGGCTTTGGGAAATAAGCTCTATTATAAAAGCCGCCCTGACAATACTATGAAACTACTCGAAAAAATCTTTGGTGACGAGCGCTCTCGTCGCGCAAAGGAATTGGCACCTATTGTCGTATTGATCAATGGGTTTGAAGACGCGATGCGCTCCCGTTCCGATGCTGAACTCGCGGCGTGTACGAAAGACCTAAAGAAACGTCTTGCCGATGGCGCAACCCTTGATGATATTTTGCCAGAGGCATTTGCGCTGGTGCGCGAGGCGTCACGCCGTACACTGGGGCAACGACACTACGATGTGCAGCTCATGGGAGGCATTATGTTGCACCGCGGTGCGATCGCCGAGATGATGACCGGAGAAGGGAAAACGCTCGTGGCAACACTCCCGGTCTATGCAAATGCACTTACCGAAAGGGGTGTTCATGTGGTTACGGTGAACGACTATCTTTCGCGTCGTGATGCCGTGTGGATGGGGCAGATCTACTCATTCTTAGGGCTTTCCGTTGGCGTCATCAACCACGACGCGTCATTTATTTATGATCCGGCACATCGAGAGCTTGATCCTGCGCGTGACGAAGTCGGTGGTTTTAAGGTGATCCACGAATTTCTTCGCCCGGTACATCGTCGTGAAGCCTACGCGGCTGATATTACGTACGGCACGAACAACGAATTCGGGTTTGATTATCTGCGCGACAATATTGCGTACGGACCGCAGGATCTCGTTCAGCGCGATTTTCACTATGCGATCGTGGACGAGATCGACTCGATCTTGATCGACGAGGCGCGCACCCCGCTCATTATTTCTGCACCTTATGCGGAATCAGAAGATCTTTATGCAAAGTTCGCGCAGATCGCTCGTACGCTCAAAAAAGAAGAGGATTATCTCGTAGACGAGAAACTCAAGGCCATCACCCTTACTGATGAAGGGATTACAAAAGCGGAACAGATCCTCGGCATCGAAAATCTCTATACTGAGGGCGGTGTAAAATCCGTACACCACCTAGAAACCGCCGTGCGTGCCAAGGCGCTCTTTGAGCGTGATAAAGAATACGTCGTCAAAGAGGGTGAGGTGATCATTGTTGACGAATTCACCGGACGGCTCCAGCCGGGACGCCGCTGGTCCGAAGGACTCCATCAGGCGGTTGAGGCAAAGGAAGGCGTGAACGTTCAGCGTGAATCACGCACCCTTGCTTCGATTACCTTCCAAAACTATTTTCGATTGTATGAAAAGCTTGCCGGCATGACCGGTACGGCGTCGACTTCGGCCGAGGAATTTTATCGCGTCTACAAACTTGAAGTGGCACCGATCCCGACCAACAGGGGAATCTCGCGTATTGATCGCGATGACCTCATTTTTCAAACTGAACGCGGGAAGTGGCAAGCGCTTGCGCGCCGTGTAAAAGAAGCTCATCAGCATGGCCAACCGGTACTCATTGGTACGGTCTCGATCGAGCGTAACGAGTTGCTCGCGGCATACCTCACCAAAGAAGGGGTACCGCACGAGGTATTGAATGCCAAGAACCATGAACGCGAAGGAGAGATCGTTGCTCAAGCGGGGCGCAAGGGGCGTGTGACGATCGCAACCAACATGGCAGGTCGTGGTGTCGACATTAAATTGGGCGGCAACCCTTCAACCGACGAAGAACACGAAGACGTGAAGGGTTGTGGCGGGCTCCTCGTTATTGGTACGGAACGGCACGAGGCCCGTCGCATCGACAACCAGCTCCGCGGTCGCGCCGGACGCCAGGGAGACCCGGGCGAGACGCAATTCTTTGTGTCGCTCGAGGACAGCCTTATGCGCGTGTTTGCAACTGATGCTATCAAGTCAATGATGGGTAAGTTCGGTATTCCCGAAGATGAACCGATCGAGAACCGGTTCATTACGCGCGCGCTTGAGTCAGCGCAGGAGAAGATCGAAGGATTCTATTTTGATGCGCGCAAGAACGTGTTGGAGTATGACACCGTGCTCTCGCACCAGCGCGACTACGTGTATACCCGCCGCCGGGCGATCCTTGTGGGCGGGGATGAGGAAGTAGAAAAGATCCTTCAAGAGATCACCGAGGGTGATGAGGAGGCACGGGGGACCATTGCTGCAAAAAAGACTGAGTTGGGCGACGCATTTTACCCGGCACTCCGTCGTTTGATCCTGCAGACCATGGATATGCTTTGGATGGAGCACTTGGAAGCGATGGACTATATGCGTTCATCAGTCAGCCTTCGTGCACACGGTCAACGCGATCCGCTCGTTGAGTATAAAAAAGAAGGCCTCCGTCTCTTTAAAGATATGAAGCTTGCGCTCCATGGCACGGTTGCCGAGATGATGAAGAACCTTGCGCCGGCGGCGCCGGCAATGGCAATCGCAGCCCCTGCGCAAAAGATCGAGCTTTCGGGCCCCGCAAAAGAATCGGGGGATAGTGGAAGCGCACCACAACAGCCTGCTCCGCACCATCACGAAAAAGCCGGACGCAACGACCCCTGCCCATGTGGAAGCGGGAAGAAGTATAAGCGATGTCACGGGGCGTGAATCGCTTGAATTTCCGTCACTCGTCCTAGATGAAAACAAGCTTTCGCCTGGGGACTCGCTAGGAAATATAAGAAGTGTCACGGGGCGTAAATCGCTTAAAATCGGTTCGCTCTGAATTATAAAAATTTTAAAAGCCTGGTCCTTACGGACCAGGCTTTTTGAGGAGATCATTTTACAAGTGAAAGAGTTGGATGAAGTCTTGTGTTCATCTCAATGGCATGACCACTGGTTGGGTGTACTGCCCGAACCACATATCCGTCCGCTTGTTTTCTTGAAACCCAGTCAATGATGGTCAGAGCGTGGTTCATGAGGTCTTTTGCGGTTTGATGGCCGCATCGCCGTGTGAGAGCATCAAGCTCGGCTCTTTTTTGGGGTGAAAAGTGGAAAGCAATCTTGAATGTGGACTCTTGAGTCATGGAGCATTCCTCTGGTAGGTGAAGGTGCAGGTGAAGTCTGGCCGTACTGTACAATTTTTCTACACTTTTGTAAATATGGCACGTCTGTCTGTGCGGTAATACTAAAATCTCCCTAAACCGCTGTTCGTAATGTGCCAGCAGGCGATCGATTGCCATCAGCAGTGGTCAACCTGACAGGTTGACCACACTCATGCTTGATGAGAATAGCCTGCCATGCTAGGGTTAAGACCGGAAACAATATACTGGTTGGTTCGTGTTCTTTGCGGAGGTAAAAATGGACATAGTAAATGTGTTGATTGGTCTCCTTGCGCTCCTCCTTTTGGCCATGATTTTCTTTGCAGGTTTGGCTGTGCGGGATTTGTTTCGGTGTGGGGAATGTGGTTCTTGGAGTACTCGTGCAGTAGAGAGTGAGAGGATCGATTATGCGGAAGACGTTGGCGGGATTCTCCAGATTGACCCTTTTTGTATTAAGGTAAGACAGCAGGTGTGCAACCATTGCGGCAATATAATGAGGCAAGATGTTGTGGAGGTGCGGCGCGCCCCATGATTGCGTTTTGAAAGAGGCAGGAATCAAACCCCCTGCCTCTTATTTTTTGTCATCATATATGTTCGGAAAGGGTCGCACACGAAACCTTATGCTGATGCTGTGGTCGGGAACCGGTTCATGGAGCGCGATCTGCTATGGTAGGATATACCTATGCCACCAAAAGAAGGAAAAACAAAAGACGGAAAACCGATGCACTATTCGGTGGGTGCATTGATCAAGCGAGACGGACGGTACTTGCTTATTGACCGTACGAACGTTCCGTTCGGCTTTGCGAGTCTTGCAGGGCATGTTGATGAAGGAGAGGATGAGACCACTGCGGTGAAGCGGGAGGTCAAAGAAGAAAGCGGGCTTACGGTCGCGCAGAGTACACTTTTGTTCGAAGAAGAACTCGACTGGAATCACTGTGGCAGGAATGTAGGCAGCCACTACTGGTATCTTTTTGAATGCGATGTTTCAGGAGAACCGGTGTTAGACCCCGAAGAAGCAGCATTGATCGGGTGGTACACACCCGAAGAGATCAAGAAGCTCGTCCTTGAGCCGGCATGGGAATACTGGTTTAAGAAACTTGGTATCATATGAAAATTACGATATGTGGCAGTATGGCGTTTTCGGATGCTATGGAGCAGATCGCACGCTCGTTACAAAGGAAAGGGCATAAAGTGTTCCTTCCCGAAGGAACACAGGACTATGTTGCAATAGACACGGAAACGATCAACAAAACCGAAGGCGCAAAGAAAAAAATTGAAAAGGATTTGATCCGGAGGCACTACAAGTTGATTCAGGATTCGGACGCAATTTTGGTGGTGAATAACGACAAGAGAGATACCAAAAACTATATCGGCGGGAATTCATTTCTGGAAATAGGGTTTGCGTATATCTTGGGAAAGAAGATCTACCTCCTGAATGACATCCCAGACATTCAGCTGATCCAACAGGAGATCGTTGCGATGCAACCCAGCATTCTCTATGGAGATCTAGATCGTATTTAATGCATGCACTATCTTTCAAAAGAACAAGAACAGGAGATGAAAACGTGGATGGATGAGGCGGCACGTGTTGCAAAGCAGGCAACCTGTACGCGTGCACGCTGTGGCTCGGTCATTGTGAGCGACGGACAGGTTATTGGGAGCGGATTCAACTCGCCGCCGGGGGATGATGAGGGGCAACGCCGGTGCGTTGTACCCAAAGATACGTATGATAAAAAAGTGACCGACAAGACGTGTTGTGTGCATGCTGAACAGCGCGCGGTCATGAGTGCGCTGCGGAATCGTCCCGATCGGGTCGCTGGGTCAATTATGTATTTTATACGGCTTGATGGGGAGGGAAACGTTCGTGCAAGTAGCTCACTTCACAAGCCATACTGCACCATTTGTAGTAAAATGGTGCTTGATGCAGGCATTGCTCAATTTGTGCTCATGCAAGAGGAGGGGCTGTGTTCGTATGAGACAGGGGAGTATAACAAGATTTCCTTTAGCTATGCGAATTCGTAACTATTTTTCGGCTTGTTGGTGCGGATGAATTATCGGGTGGACAGTGCTACCATAGAATAGTGGAGCAAGACACACGAACAGATGAAGCGCTCGCAACGTTGGTACAAGCAGGCGATCATGCCGCGCTTGCTGTTTTGGTGCATCGGTACGAGGCACCGCTCAGGCGGTATGGCCGTAAGTTTTTGGTGACCCAAAACGACCTCGACGACGTGCTCCAAGAAGTTTTTATTAAGGCATACCAGAATATTCAGTCGTTTGATTCTGCACGCCGATTTTCGCCATGGATCTATCGGATCGCGCACAATGAGTTCGTGTCGTTCTTGCGCCGTACGACCGGTGAGCGGGTCGGGGCGGTTGATCTCGATACCATCGCGCCATGGCTCGTTGCCCGCGAGGATGCTACCGCGTATGCTGAAGGGGAAGAAATGAAACGAGTGCTCGACGTATGCTTGCGGGAGCTTGCCCCCAAATATCGCGAACCGCTTGTGCTCAGGTATGTCGAAGACCTCTCGTATGAGGAGATCGCGGACGTGATGCAGGTCCCCAGGGCAACAGTCGGTGTACGTATTACGCGGGGGAAGGTGCTTGCGCGCGCCATCTGTGAGCGCTTACAATACCATCTATGAACCACGATATGCACAATCAGGGCGATATGGCAGACCGCGTTGACCGCGAGATATCCTCACGCAACGTTTCGATGCGTCCGCGCGCATACTTTATGGCGCGCTCTGCATTGCGGATCGCCGGGGTGCTCGCCCTTGTCGCCGGGGCACTGTTTGTTGCGAGCATCATTCTTTTTTCGCTTCGGTCGAGCGGGGCAGATGCTTTGCCGGGATTTGGAATGCGGGGCCTGGGTGCGCTTATTGCCGTTTTCCCATGGATCCTTCTTGGCGCCGCAACGGCCCTCGCTGTTTTGGGAGCACTGGTTGCATGGATGCTCCCTTCGGGACATCGCCACTCATTTGCGGGAACATTCGGTATTATTTTGGGAGTAGTGATCGCAGGTGCGATCATAGCACCCTTAACGCCCTTTCATGAGCGAGCGCTCCGGTCGGTGCGCGAAGGAACCGGACCGGTGTGGGGCGGGCTGTATCGCGGAGGAATGATGCACGATGCTTCATATGTGTATCAGGGAGTTGTGTCGGCGACCACCCCTGACTCATTCGATCTGGCAATCGAGAGTGGGGAAGTAGTGCATATTTTAATAAGTTCGTCGACGCGCGCGCGTCGTGGAGTAATGCCACACGTGGGCGACCAGGTCATCGTGGGCGGGGATCTTGTAAACGGGGTGATTGAGGCCTTTGGCATCCGAGTTGTTTCAGATGAAGAAGATACGCAACGTCGGGGCATGGGTCAGTAGGGTATCCCGGGGAATAAAGAACCCCGCGCCAAGGGGGCACAGGGTTGGCACGGAACCGGGGGTTCTTTGTTGCAAAGGAGCGAGCCACCGCTCGCGCACGATTACTATGCGTTCATTCATCCCCGCCGCAAGCGGACGGGGTGTCCTGAACGCTTGCAATGAAATATTTTTGAATATTCTGCGTAATAAAGGGTAGGGAAAGGTCAGTTTTATTTATTAATCCTTTCACTATCACTATTATGAACAAGAAAGTATTGGGTGTCCTTGCGGCAGTTCTTGCATTCGGTACCGCTGGTGCGGTTGCCTATGCAGACGCCCCAGGGCGCGGTGGACGTGGTGCCGGTATGAGCGGTGCTGGTTATCAGGAGATGCTTCAGACGAAAGCGAGCTTAGTCGGACTTTCCGTTGATGCATTGAATCAGGAACTTCAAACAAAGACGTTTCTTCAGGTGGCAAACGAGCACAATGTGACTCAGGCACAGATTCAGGCAGCAATGAAAACTGCGGCAGAGAGTCGCCTTGAAAAGCTTGTTTCATCGGGAGTAATCACGGCAGCTGAGCGCGAGGAACGTCTCGAGCACATGCAGGATCGCCAGGAAAACTGCCCGAATGGCGGCGGAACGCACACTCCACGACAAGGTCGGGGGATGCGATAGGGTCCAAGGCGGGTAGAGTGTGTGTTTAAACAAGCCAGGGGTGCCGAAAGGCGCCCCTGGCTTGTTTACCCTTGAAAAATGGCAAAAATTCAGTTTAATGAGCGACGTAGGGCGAGCGAAATGAGAAAGTACTCGTTCGCATTTTCGAGCCGAGGAGCTACTATAGGCCTAACACCGTGCCGTATTTGTCACGATTGAGGATGAGCGCCAATTTCAAGGCATACTCTTGCAGTTTTGATAAAAAGTGGCATATATAATTTTGACAAAAAACCATTGTAAAATAAGCATTTTTTGCACCCGCAGTGGAGGAAAATGGGTCAAAAATCATTGACTTTTTCTTTCGGGTATGCTAGTATATAGAGATAAGCAGTAACGCTTATACATCCTTGAATTCTCAAGGATCTTGTTTTTTAAGGGGGTGTAGGTATGGACGTCTCCTCATTTCGAGAATACTTTCATGCAGACATCGCTCTTTTACTTCCGGAACGGCAGATATCTCAGAACGGGCAGTTTGGCGGAGCTCAACCGCCTCTTATGGAACAAACAAAACTACAATTTGCCAAGTCGATCGTTATTTTGCCCCTTCTTGGCAGCTTATCGAGTTTCTCGCCCGTGGCGCTTTTTCAGGGATTGCAGAGTCAATCCTTCGGAGGAGATGCGGGCATGGCGCTCGGAAAGGCTGTCGTAGTAGACACGGCAGAACGCGAAGCCGCAGAACGTGCGGCAAAGATCGATACCTATTTCCGCGAACGCAGTATGCCCTTGGCCGGCCACGGCAGGACAATGGTTGAAGCGGCGGAGAAGAACGGTATCGACTGGCGCCTCCTTCCGGCGATCGCCGTCCGTGAATCAAGCGGCGGGAAGCAGATGTGCGGGAACAATCCATTCGGGTGGGGGTCATGCAAGATCCAGTTCAAAACGATCGATGAAGGCATCGAGACACTTGCGCGCAACTTGGGAGGTAACAACCCTGCAACGGCACGGTACTACTCGGGAACGACGCGAGAAAAACTGTATCGGTATAACGGCACCGTCATTCCGACCTATATGGACGAAGTGATCGATATCATGGAACGCATTGACGATATCGAACTCGACGGACTAGCACTTGCGAAGGCCACATCATAAAAAATCTCTCCCTTTAGGGATACACAAAAACCCGCTCATCTGAGCGGGTTTTTGTGTATCTCGGATCGTGGGGAGCTAGCGAGACTCTTTTGTGGTGGTTGCGCCGCGTGGTGGCTTTTGGTCGAGAAGCTCGCGTGCCTTCTCTTCAGCATCACGCTTTTTCTTGAGGTCGGCAAGCAACGGCATTGCTTGGATTATCTCATTTTCATCCTTGAATCCGTAGGTCACCTTTTCGTTCAAGATAAGTACCGGCAGCTCGCCTTCAAGTGAGTACATGGTCTTCAAGGTCTCGATCACGGGGAATGAAAGGTGGTAATCAAATGAGTACACGCGCACTTCAGGGTAGGTCTCACGGAGGTGGGTGAGGACGTACCCTTCGGTGGAGCACTTTTCGCAGTCACCCTCGTTCGAGTAGAAGTAGAGGATGGTGATGGGCTTGAATCCGCACTTAGCGCTCATCTTTTTAATGAGGAGAAAATCTTTTACCTGAAGGAGCGAATAGTACTTTTTGAGCTGGAGCACTTGCTCATCTTTGGCACCAAGTCGCTCTTCTGCGTAGGCAAGCTTCCCAGCAAGCTCCCCCAGTTCGTCAGAGAGTGTTGATTCACCAAAGGCATCACAGGAACGTTCCTGAAGGAGGTCGAACTGCGTTTCAGAGGCGGCGATGTCGAGCGCGATCTTGTCTTGGATCGAGGTTATCTCTTGCACGCGATTTTCATTCACACGATCATTGAAACCGATCGCGGTGAAAAAGATCACGGCGGTGATGATAAGGACTATTACATATTTTTTCCAATCGATCATGAAGGGGAAGGGGGTTGCTTAAAAATCTACGATTAACGCCACGCCACGCTCCGCGCGCGGAGGAAGTTCCATACGGCGCTTCCGAGCCAGAGTGGCGCCAAGAATCCGTAGAGGAGGAAGAAGTATATAATGTCGCGACCGAGTGGGTGTTTCTTCGCGAGAACTTTCCCTGCAATGATGAGCGAGAGGGCGAACGTAAGCACGACCGCCTCGAGCATCATCAGTGTGTTGAGATTGAGGTAGAAGGAATCAAAATGAGGTGCACTAAACGAGAGGTCGAAGTTCACGGCGCGCCATTCGGAAATTTTGCGCACGATCAAGGTGCCGAAGTTTGATACGATGATTCCCACAAGAATGAGCGAAGAGAAGATCGAGAAGAATCGGAATGGCATTGAAAGGACACCGACGTTTCCGTAGCGGGTCTTGAAGAAGAGCTCGCGATAGTCGCGCGCATTCGCAAGGAACCCATAGGTCCAGCGGCGGCGTTGTTTGTAGAGCGTCTTGATGGTCTTGGGCGTCTTGGTAAATACGCGTGCGGTGTGGGCGTTTACGATCTTGTAGCCCGCTTTCTGCATGCGCATTGCGTACTCCATGTCTTCTGTTGAGTGTGCATGGCGATATCCGCCCAGTTCTTTAAATACGCGTGTGCGGAAGAACGAGAAGGGTCCCGGCGTTACGGTGAGCGCGCCAAGCATGGCGAGTGCCTTCTGAAGAAAGATGCTCATGTCGTACTCCGCCTCCTGCATTCGCTGGATGACACCTTCGGGTTTCCATACACGAACCGATGGGGTCACAGCCATGGCTTCTGAATCATCAAAATATTTCACGATCTCGCGAAGTGCATTCTCCGCAACAAATGAGTCGGCATCGAGGCATCCGACGATCTCGCCGCGCGCAATAGCGATCCCGGCGTTGAGCGCGGTGTGCTTACCGCCGTTTTCTTTGGTGAGTACGGTCACCTCAGGGTGTTCGCGGTGATAGGCCTCAAGTACGGCCTGGGTTCCATCAGTCGATCCGTCGTTCACCACAATGACCTGAAGCAGTTCTTTGGGGTAATCAAGAGCGCGCAGGGAATCGAGTGTCCCGGCGACGGTCGATTCTTCGTTCCAGCACGGCACGATGATCGTGACGAGTGGTGTAGCGGTCGAGGTGTGAGCTTCTTCTTTGGTGACCTCTTTACGGCGCTCGAGAAAGGTCACGAGCAAAAACACCTCAAAGTAGAGGGTCATAAAGAGTGATACGTAGATGAAATTACTTGCTTCGATCATGAGTATTATTTTTCAAGTGCCCCGTGCAAAGAGAATGCGGCAAGGAGCGTTTTTTCTGAGGATGTAGATGGTTCAACAGAACAGGTACCGACAAATGATGAGCGTACCGTCTCGTCCTCGCTTACGATATCTTGAATGATCCGATAGCGGGGGAGATCTCCTTTTTTCTTTTGAACACAGAGCGATCGAACGGCGACAGTGAGCGCGTCAGCACTCTCCCCGTCAATCGAAAGTTTGTGGGTGGGACGCAAGAACGAGAGCAATCCTTTTACCGATGTCCGCTCTTCTCCCGTAGCTTCAGTGCAGCGCTCTCCTTTGATGCAGGGGAGGATAAGGATCTCAGGGATAGCTAATTCATCGCTCGAGATTTCTTGAACCGAAAGGAACACACCCAAAACATCAGTACCGAGTGCGTCCCATCCAACGGATGAGTGAGCTGCCTCACTGAGGGTTACGTCAAAGGTCTTTTCGTGGGCATCGGCACCGTAGAGGATTGCCGCTTGGAGGCTCCCGAGAGGGACCATAACCATGAGCCCCCCGGTCATTGCCCAAAAAACATTTAAAAATGGGCGCTTATGCGCTGTTTCCATAAGGTAATTATAGCACAAAAGGGGCAAAATTGCCACCCATGGCGGCTATTCGAGCGTTACTCCGCCACGCTTATGGCGTAGTGTCATGATACACTTGAATCTATATACACTTGAATCTATGATCATACAGAATCGTGACACCCTCGCCACAACACCGCTCCGAGAAGATGCACTAGCGATCCTCGAAGCTGGATACAGAGCACTCGACACCGAGACAGTGATCAGGGAGACAGTTCAGATTTCTGACAGCACGCTTCATGTCGGCGAGCATAGCTACAATCTCGATGACTATGAGCGGATCTTTTTGATCGGGATCGGGAAGTGTGCTGCCGACGCGGGCGGTGCACTCGAGCGCATCCTGGGGGATCGGATCACTGATGGAATAATTGTCGATGTACGGGGTACGACCTTGGGGCGCATCCGTAGCTTCAAAGGGACGCACCCGCTTCCTTCTGTTGAGAATGTTGCCGCGGCGCGTGAGGTGGTGGCGCTCTTGGAACAGGCGACTGAACGCGACCTCATACTGACCGTGATCTCGGGTGGCGGCTCGGCACTCCTCTGTCTCCCTCATGACATGTCCTGCGAGGCACTCGAACACATCACGCACGCGCTCATGAAAAGCGGCGCGACGATCCAAGAGCTCAACACAGTGCGCAAACACCTCTCTGACATTCAAGGGGGACAGTTCGCAAAGTTGGCACACCCTGCACGCGTGGTCGCACTTATTTTTTCCGATGTGCCGGGCGATGATGTGAGTGTCATCGCTTCCGGACCGACCGTGCGTGATGATACGACCAAAGAAGACGCAGAACGTATCTTGGCAAACTATGGAGTCATTACGATGTGCGTACTGCCGGACTGTGTGGTGACGGAGACACCCAAAGAAGAAGCGTGGTTTGAGCACGTAGATAATATTTTGGTGCTCACCAATATGACGGCGCTCAATGCAATGAAAAAAGAAGCGCAGGTTCGTGGATACGAAACAGAGATCGTCACCGCACAGATCACGGGCGAAGCACGTACGGTCGGTGAAGATCTTGCGCGTGCCGCAACAGGCACGAAGACCGTCCGACTCTATGGCGGTGAGACAACCGTCACGGTGAGGGGGGAAGGAAAAGGCGGACGCAACCAAGAAGTAGTGCTGGGAGGACTTTCTTTTCTTTCGCAATCCACAGTTTTAGTTGCAGCCGCATCTGATGGATGGGATAATAGTGAAGTAGCAGGAGCGATCGGCGATCATGAGCTCATAAGTCAAGCAAAAGTTTTCGGTCTCGATCCATCCTTATCCTTAAACGAGAATAATTCGTTCGAATTTTTTTCTCGCGCAGGCGGCCACATTATCACCGGAAGGCGGGGGACCAATGTTTCTGATCTCTATTTTACGATCAGCGCGTAGGCCAACCATTGTTCTTTCGATCGGGCGCTAAGTTCTTTTCTGCATGAATTTTATTGACAACAAAGATACACGGCTCATCCTCTGGTTCGATCAGATCTCGAACGATGATGTTGCGCTGGTGGGCGGCAAGAACGCATCACTCGGTGAGATGTACAACTTTTTGACGCCATTGGGCATCCGCATTCCCAACGGGTTTGCGATAACGGCGCATGCATACCGCGTGTTCGTGCGCGAATCAGGACTCGAGGAACGCATTCGTGCAGAACTCGAAGGTTTGAATACGAGCGACATCCGTGACCTTCAGGAACGCGGGAAGCGCATCCGCACCGCTTTCCTTGAAGCACCACTCTCTAAAGAACTCGAAGAAGCGATCACAAATGCATATCGAGATCTCTCGAGTGCATACGCGATACCTACTGTTGATACTGCCGTACGTTCATCAGCAACTGCAGAAGATCTTCCCGGCGCTTCGTTCGCGGGGGAGCACGAAACATTTTTAAACGTTGCCGGTCCCGACGCAGTGATCGAAGCAGTGCGCAAGGCATTCGCATCGCTCTTCACTGATCGCGCGATCTCCTATCGTGTCGACAAAGGATTCGACCATCTCTCGATCGCACTCTCGGTCGGTATTCAAAAGATGGTGCGTTCCGATCTGGCATGTTCAGGTGTTATGTTCACCCTCGACACTGAGACGGGGTTTCGCGACGTGGTGGAGTTGAGCAGTTCGTGGGGCTTGGGTGAAATGATCGTCCAAGGGAAAGTCACCCCCGATGAATTTTTGGTATGGAAGCCCGGCCTTGCCTTGGGGTTTCGTTCTATCGTGAAGCGTACCCTCGGAGAAAAGAAGACCAAGATGATCTATCAGCGGGGAAGCACGCCGGTCAAAGAGGTGACGGTGGGACTCAAGGACCGAAAACAATTTACGCTCACTGACGACGAAGTGCTCACGCTTGCGCGCTGGGGCGTACTTATTGAAGAGCACTATTCGCGTCGCGCCAGTCATCCGTGCCCCATGGATATGGAGTGGGCGAAAGACGGCGCAACCGGAGAGCTATTCATTGTTCAAGCACGTCCCGAAACGGTACAGTCAGAACGCAACACATTCGAGCTCACCGAATACAAATTGACCGCAGAAGGTGAAGTGCTTGCTGAGGGGATCTCTGTAGGCACGAAGATCGTTTCAGGAACTTCCCGTACGATCCTTTCTCCGCGAAAACTCGCGTCGTTTAAAGAAGGCGAGGTATTGGTCACTGAGATCACCGACCCTGACTGGGAGCCGATCATGAAAAAGGCATCGGCGATCATCACTGAGAAAGGCGGACGCACCTCACATGCCGCAATTGTGTCGCGTGAGCTCGGCATTCCCGCCGTGATCGGTGCTAAAGGCGCTATTGGCAAGATCAAGCCGGGGACGGCTGTAACGGTCGACACTGCGTCGGGGAGCGTTGGCCGTGTCTATAAGGGAACACTTCCTTTTGATAAAAAGACTTACAACGTTGAAAAACCTCCAGAGACCCGCACGACTGTATCGCTCAATATTGGGAACCCCGAAGAGGCATTTGTGCATGCATTTCTTCCACACAAAGGCGTTGGTCTTGCACGTGAAGAGTTCATTATTGCCTCGCACATTAAGGTGCACCCGCTCGCGCTCATTCACTGGAAGACGATCAAAGACGCGAAGCTCAAGCGACAGATCGCAAGTTTGACCGAAGGATATGCCGATAAGACCGAATTCTATGTGGAGAAACTTGCTGAAGGAATTGCGACGATTGGCGCCGCATTCGCTCCGCATCAGGTGATCGTTCGGTTCTCTGATTTCAAAACGAATGAATACCGCGCACTTTTGGGCGGTGCACAGTTCGAGCCTGAGGAAGAAAATCCAATGCTCGGGTGGCGTGGTGCTTCGCGCTATGCACACCCGCAATTTGAACCGGCATTCCGGCTTGAGTGCGCCGCGATGAAGCGCGTGCGTGAAGTGTTTGGTTTGGAGAACGTGCAGGTGATGATCCCGTTTTGTAGAACACCCGAAGAAGGGAAGCGCGTGATCGAGATCATGCGCGACGCGGGGCTTGTGCAAGGAGAGAAAAATTTGAAAGTATATGTAATGTGCGAGATCCCGACCAACGTCATTCGCGCCGACGAATTTCTCGATGTGTTCGACGGGTTTTCGATCGGTTCGAATGATCTTGCGCAGCTCACGTTGGGGCTTGATCGCGACTCGGCAATCGTGGCACCGATCTCAAACGAGAATGATCCCGCAGTGAAAGCGCTTGTCGCACAGGCAATCGATGCATGTAAACGCCGTGGCAAGTACATTGGATTCTGCGGGCAAGCACCGTCAGACTATCCGGACTTTTTGCGGTTCTTGATCTCTAAGGGCATTGATTCAGTATCGCTCAACCCTGATTCGATCGTGCCGATGCTCTTTGAGGTCGCCAAAGAAGAAAACGGTGCTGGAGAAACGTGTATTCCGTAGTACAATACGGGCACGAGATTAGAAGTTTTATAGTGATACCAATCCATGCGTATTGATCAGGCGATCGCAAGCGAACTGCGAGACTCACGAGGAACACCAACGATTGAAGTTACACTTCGAAGCGGCGATCTTTCGGTGCGCGCCTCGGTCCCTTCAGGGAAAAGTACGGGTGCAAAAGAAGCACACGAGAAGCGTGACCAAGACGGCAAGGGAGTGAATGACGCGATTCGCGGACTCCGGGAATCCATTTTCCCGCGCCTTGAAGGGGAACGCTTTGCGTTCCCGAACGACATTGACCACCTGCTTCTTTCAGTGGATGGTACTCCGGACAAATCACACCTTGGGGCGAACGCGATGCTTGCGGTGAGTGTTGCAGGAACCAAGCTTGCCGCGGCGCTCTCGGGACTGCCGCTCTGGAAATTCATCGGCACACATTCTGGTGCAACTCCGGCACTCCCGCGCCTCTACATGAACGTACTCAATGGCGGTGCACACGCGCAATTTCATTCGCCATTTCAAGAGTACATTATCGTGGCGGGTGGGAGCGAGACACTCGCACACTCATACGAAGCCGCGGTGCGCGCATTTTGGAAACTGGGTGATGTGGTGAAGCGGGAAGTGGGAGATGTGCCGTTGGGAGATGAAGGCGGGTACGCACCAATGTGTGATACCCTCGATCTTCCGTTCAAAATGATCCGCGAGGTCATTGATGGACAAGGGGACCTTGCATTGGCGATCGACGCCGCGGCGTCTGAGATCTTCCTTGACGGATTCTATACATTCGGAAAAGAAAGCTACGACCGGAATGAGTTGCTCGCGCTATATCAGGGCTTGGTTCAAAAATTTAATCTGGTGAGTATCGAGGATCCGTTCGCAGAGGATGACGTGCAGGGGTTCCAAGAGATCACGCGTTTGCTCGGTAAAGATATTTTGATCGTAGGCGACGATCTTACGGCAACGAATCCGAACATCGTTTCTGCAATGACGGATACGCGTGCGGCGAATGCCATGATCGTCAAACCAAACCAGATCGGAACGCTCCTCGAGGTGTATCGCGCAGCGGGTATCGCCAAGAATGCCGGATGGGAGCTTATCGCATCGCATCGCTCCGGTGAGACAGAAGATTCATTCATTGCGGATCTGGCGGTCGGGCTTGGGTGCTATGGCGTAAAGGCAGGAGCGCCGACACAAAAAGAGCGCGTGGCAAAGTACGATCGGTTGATTGAGATCGAAAAAGAGTTTCTCTACTAGAAGAGAAATAAACATACCCCTATGCGTATCATCTATTTTTACAACGAAGACTGGGAAAAAGAGTTCATGGCCACACGGCTTTCTGAGCACCAATTTGTGTTCTATAAAGCGCCCATCGATCCGCAAGTGCGTGATGAGCAAGCAGAAGTGCTATCGGTGTTCGTAAATGCCCCGGTCACGGCACAGACGCTCGATCGGTTTCCGAACCTCAAACTCATTGCAACGCGCTCGACTGGATTCGACCACATTGATCTTGCAGAAGCGAAGCGGCGGGGGATCATAGTGACCAACGTGCCGACCTACGGCGAGAACACGATTGCAGAATTTGCGTTCGCGCTCATCCTGACGCTTAGTCGCAAGATCTACGATTCATATCATCGCATCGCAGAAGAAGGTTCATTTTCGCAGGAAGGATTACGTGGGTTTGATCTGCGTGGAAAAGTGTTGGGGGTTGTGGGGACTGGGCATATTGGACAGCATGCGATCCGTATGGCGAATGGGTTTGGTATGCGCGTTGTTGCGTACGATCCGTTTCCCAAAGAGGGACTGGTCGACCAACTTGGTTTTGCGTACGTATCATTTGAAGATCTTCTTGCGCAGGCGGACATTATTACCCTCCATGCACCATACAACGAGCACACGCACCACATGCTTAACCGCGAAACAATGAAGCGTATCAAGCGTGGCGCATATCTCATCAACACTGCTCGCGGGGGATTGGTGGAAACCGTAGCGCTTGTTGAAGCACTCTCATCGGGACAGCTTGCGGGGGCGGGGATCGAGGTCATGGAGGAAGAAAAGCTTACGGGTGATAAAGCAGAACTTATTCTTTCAGAAAATCCTGACCGGGATAAATTGCGTACGGTGCTCGCGAATCAATACTTCATTGACCATCCTCGCGTTATCGTGACACCGCATAATGCATTCAATACGCAAGAGGCAGTAGAACGAATTTTGGGGACGACGATCGAGAATATCCACTCGTTTGGAACAGGAAATCCACAGAATATGGTAGGGTAGTGGTTTGACGAGTAAAGACGACACCTCTATACTTCTACATATAAGAAGGTTGTCCTGAATCATCCCATGAACATCATCTTTAAATGGATCATAAGCGCGCTCTCGCTGTTTGCTGCGGCGTATTGTTTGGAATGGCTCCACCTTCCCGGGATGTCGCTTGATGGGTTTGGAACAGCACTCGTCGTCTCTTTGGTGCTCGGGATCCTTCATATTACCGTACGCCCGATCCTGCTTCTTTTGACACTCCCACTCACGATCATCACGGTAGGGCTTTTTGTGTTTGTGATCAATGCGCTTTTGTTTTGGTTCGTGGCAAGTTTCATTGAAGGGTTTGCGGTGGATGGATTTTTGGGTGCGCTTCTCGGTGCGTTGGTGTCGGCACTGATCACGTCTATCGGATATCGTTTTATTGATCGATCATGATGAAAGTTGTTACACACAGCGGTGATTTTCATGCCGACGAAGTGCTTGCGGTCGCGACGCTCTCGCTTTTTTATGGACGCGAGAATCTCCTGATCATTCGCTCGCGTGACCCGGAAGTGATCGCCGCCGCAGATAGTGCTGTTGATGTGGGGTATGTGTACGATCCGGCACGGCTTCGGTTTGATCACCATCAAGAGGGTGGTGCAGGAACTCACGAGAACGGGATCCCGTACTCATCGTTCGGGTTGGTGTGGAAAGAGTACGGTGAGCGGCTTTCGGGAAGCGTAGAAGCCGCACGGGTGATCGAGGAAAAAGTCGCGTATCCGATTGACGCTGCCGATAACGCCATTGAGGTGTTCACTCAAGTGCGGAGCGATGCATTCCCGTATCTTTTTCACAACATGGTCTCAGCACTCCGCCCTACATGGAAAGAAAGTTTTGAGGGGATCCGAACGTTTGACCAAGGATTTTTTGAGGCGCTCTCCATCGCTGAGCATATTCTTCGTCGAGAGATCACCATTGCTGCACACTTGCAGGAAGGACTTTCACATATCAGTGCCGCGTACGAAACATCTCCCGATCGCCGCATTCTGCTTATAGATGGAGACTACCCCGTTGATTCTGTTGCGCATAAATATCCAGAAGTGTTGTTTGTGGTAAAACCGGATAAGCAGAATACGGATATTTGGAAGGTGAGGACTGTTCGAGAAAACCTCCATTCATTTATGAACCGAAAAGACCTTCCGGCCGCGTGGGCGGGAAAGACGTACGACGCACTCCGCGAGATCACGGGTGTTACTGATGCGGTCTATTGTCACACAAAGCGCTTTATTGCGACGGCTAGATCAAAAGAAGGCGCGCTGGAGCTTGCACATATTGCTACGGAGCACCCCTAGGCCGCAGTGGTCCGTTTTACGCAACACCAAAGGTGTGGTAGGGTTGCCCTATGTTTATCGATGAATTAACACTTACGCTCCGCGCAGGGAACGGTGGCGATGGCGTAGTTCGCTGGCGTCACGAGAAGGGAATCGCCTTGGGCGGTCCTGCTGGCGGCGATGGCGGAAGGGGCGGGGATGTCTATGCGCTTGCACAGCAAGACATTGGCCTTCTTGCGCGATACCGCAAACACAAAGAATTTACGGCAGAGAATGGAGACCCTGGCGCGCGCGACAGTCTTCATGGCAAGAGTGGCGAAGACCTACTCGTTGAGTTTCCTGTGGGCACGATCCTCACAAACCGCGTTACGGGAAGGGTTATTTCTTTGCTGCATCTCGGAGAAAAAGTGCTCCTTCTCAAGGGTGGCAATGGTGGGTACGGTAACGAACATTTCAAGAGCTCGACTGACCGCAGTCCCAAAAAGGTCACCAAAGGATATCCGGGAGAAGTAGCGGAGTTTGATGTTGAGCTCCAGCTCATTGCTGATGCAGGACTCATCGGGCTTCCGAATGCGGGGAAGAGCTCTGTCTTGAATGCGCTGACCAAGGCGAGCGTAAAAGTCGGTGCGTATCCGTTTACCACACTAGAGCCAAACCTAGGCAGTTTTTACGGATACATCCTCGCCGATATTCCGGGGCTTATCGAGGGTGCCGGAGAAGGGAAAGGACTCGGTCATAAATTCTTGCGTCACGTGCGCCGCACGGGAATGTTGATTCATTTGGTCTCACTTGAAGGGGAAGATGTGGAAACGGCGTATGCAACCATTCGGAGCGAGCTCGGAGGATATGCTCCGGAATTACTTGAAAAAGAGGAGATCGTGGTGCTCACCAAAACCGATGTGTGTTCTCGTGAAAAATTGGATGAGACCATTGCGCGTATGAAAAAGCATAACCCGCATGTTCATGCCATCACGCTTTACGATGACGCATCGATAGAAGATTTCGCACGAGTGTTGTCGCGAGAGCTTGAGCGCGTACAGAAGGGTCGCGAAGCTGTTTCATGATATACTACCGAGCATTATGACGACACCATCTCGCTACAAGCCAACGATTGGACTCGAGGTTCATGCGGAACTTTTCACGCACACAAAAATGTTTTGCGCGTGCAAAAATAATCCGGATGAAAAACGACCGAACGTAAATATTTGTCCGGTATGCATGGCGCATCCAGGGACGCTTCCCGTCATCAACAGGGAAGCGGTGAAGCACGTACTCAAAGTTGGTACTGCGGTCGGGGGAACCCTTGCGGACTTCACAGAGTTTGATCGCAAAAATTATTTTTATCCCGACATTCCGAAGGGGTACCAGATCAGTCAGTATCAATACCCACTCGTTTCAGGAGGTGCGCTTGCCGGGGTTCTCCTTACCCGCATTCATCTTGAAGAAGATACCGCACGCTCATCACACGAACGCGGGGAAGGCACGCTCGTTGATTTTAATCGTGCCGGTGTTCCACTTATGGAACTGGTAACCGAGCCCGTCGTCCGAAACGCAGAAGAAGCGGGAATGTTCGCGCGCGAGTTGCAACTACTCCTCCGCACACTCGGTGTTTCAGAAGCGAACATGGAAAAAGGAGAGATGCGCGTTGAAGCAAATATTTCGATAAGTAGCACAGAACAATTTGGTACAAAAGTTGAAGTAAAAAATTTAAATTCGTTTCGTTCTGTGGAGCGCGCGATTGCGTATGAGATCGAGCGTCAAACCAAACTCCTTGATCGTGGTGAGGCTGTCATGCAGGAAACGCGCGGATGGGACGAGACGAAGGGGACCACTTTCTCTCAACGCAAGAAAGAGTCTGCGCACGACTATCGCTATTTCCCCGATCCCGATCTTCCGAAACTTTTACTGAGCGAGATCCCCGAACTCGCGCGCGAAGTTCTTCAAAATGAAATGCCGGAACTTCCTTGGGAAAAACGCACACGTTTGGTGGATGTCTATGGAGTAAAAGAAGAGACCGCGCGAATGCTCACGGAACGCGGAGAGCTCAGTTCATTTTTTGAACATACTGCGCAGATGATCCATGACAAACAGGGGTATACGCTTGCTGAGAACTATGTTACCTCTGACCTCGTTGGTCTTGCACAGGGTGGTGATATTTTGGGAAAAATAACCCCCGATAATTTCGCCGCGCTTATAAAGATGATTCTTGAATCAAAAATTTCTTCTCGCGGCGCGAAAGAGATCCTCTCGATGCTCTATAAGGACGGTGGGGAACCTGAAAAAATCGCTCAAGAAAAAAACCTTATCCAGCAAAGCGATGAAGGTACTCTCACTATTCTCGCAAAAAAAGTTGTCGAAGAAAATCCTGACGTTGTTGCAGAGTACCGTTCAGGGAAGGAATCAGTACTCCAGTTTCTCGTGGGACAGGGGATGAAACTTTCACGCGGCGGAGCAAATCCAGAGCTTCTCAAAAATGCGATCATTCAAGCGATCGCCGAGTAATTTTCTATAGAAACTTTTCCACACTTTTCCTTGGATGAGCTTGTCATTTCGTGATATTCTGATGAGTATAGATGCTCCTTCTTTCTCAGAATAAACGTTCACAAATTATTTTCTTACCCCTCGCTCTGGGGGTAGCCTTTTTTACCCCACATGTTTCTTCAGCACTCACGCTCGAAGATGTTTTTGCAGGTACGCGTACCACAAAAAATTTTTTTACGGAAGGAATCAAGACGCTCGCTTCAGATCAAGTCGCATCACTCAAAGATACGGCATCAGTGCTCGATGGTGTTCGTGGGAAAATTTTTGTTGAGATGTCTGTGGCGGACAAGATCCCGTCAGTACGCGTAGATACATCTACGCTCTCTGCGCACGTGCAGACGAGTGTTACCCGCCTCAACGCTACCGCTGATTTACTTCGCACCACCCTTGTCTCCGCACTCATCACTGCGCTCTTCGCCACGAACGACGCGCTTACTCGTGCCGGGGACCTGGTGCACCAGAATAGTGTCGTGCTTGCGCGTGATGCGCAGATGACCGCCGCAACATTTGTTGCTACACCCACCACGGTACTCCGCTCGACTGATGCCACGCTCACGCGCACCGGTGATCTTGTTCACCAAAACGGCATCACCCTCGCCCGTGATGTACGAGCTGTCGGCGCGACTCTCATCACCGCTCCGGCAACCGCACTCCTCTCGATCGACGATACCCTCACCCGCGCGGGCGATCTCGTGCATCAAAACATCACCACGCTTGCGCGCGATGTGGAGGCAACACGCAAGACAATCGGTAGTGCCCCCATAACCACCCTCCGCACGACCAACGAAGTGATGACGCTCACCGCCGATCAACTCCACGAGAACGTCACCACTGCATTCGCCCGCACCCAGG